>JAEUJI010000064.1 GCA_016794805.1 Gemmatimonadota bacterium | reverse complement strand
TACATGCGGTGGTGGGGAGAGCGGGACATGCCAGGGGTGCTGGAGTGGATCAAGCTCAGCTATCCCGGCCTGCCGCGGGTGATCCTGGGGCACAGCGCCGGGGCACAGCTGCTGGGGCTCATGCCCAATCATGCCGACGTCACCGCCGTGGCGGCGATCGCGGCGGGGTCGGGGTACTGGCGGGAGCTGCAGCGACCCTATCGCTACTTCTCGCTGCTGGTCTGGCTCGGCCTGCATCCGGTGTTCAGCCCGGTGCTGGGCTATTTCCCCGGCAAGCTGCTCGGCCTGGGCGAGGACCTGCCGGTGGGGGTGATCACCGAGTGGCGCGACTGGTGCCTGCACGGACCGTATATCGGCAAGCGGCTCGGGAGCACGATGCCCAATCATCAGTACCACGCCTTCCGCGCGCCGATCCGGGCATGGGCCTTCACCGACGATCCGATCGCGCACCCCGATTCGACTCGCGAGCTGTTCCGCCTGTACACGCGGGCGGAGGTCACGGTGGTACCGGTGACGCCGCAGGAGGCGGGGCTGGCGGAGATCGGGCATGTCGGCTTCTTCCGCTCCCGCAGCCAGGCGGCGCTCTGGGACCAGCCGCTGGCCTGGCTGGAACAGCAGGTGCAGCGTGCCGGGCACTGAGGCGCCGCGGGCGCTGGAGCGCTACCGCTCGCTGGCGCGCACCATGGATGCGCGGTTCCGGATTCCCGGCACCCCGATCCGCTTCGGCTGGGACGCGATCCTGGGCCTCATTCCCGGCGTGGGAGACGCGCTGGGCGGGATGAGCGGCGGCTATGGGCTGTGGGTGGCGTACCGGCTGGGGGCGCCGCCGGTGGTGCTGCTCCGGCTGCTGTTCAACGTGGGGCTGGACCTGACAGTCGGGACGGTGCCGCTGCTTGGCGACCTCTTTGATCTCGGCTGGCGCAGCAACCAGCGGAACCTCCGGCTCATCGAGGCCTGGCACGCGGAGCCGCACCGGGTGCGGCGGCGGAGCGGCGTGTTCTTCGGGGTGGTGCTCGGGGGCTTGGTGGTGCTGGTGGTGGCGGCGGTGGTGGGGGCGGTGTGGGTGGTGGGGCGACTGCTCGGGGGCGCTACCGGGAATTGAGGGGCGCCCCCTGCGGTTCAGGGCCCTCGGCAGGTGAGCGCTGGATGGGCCAACCCTTGCCCCCGCCTTAATTGACCGATTAATTAGGCCCCATGCCCGCCGCCGCCCCGCCCGCCGCCGATACCCGCATCCTCGACGCGGCCGAGACGCTCTTCGCCCGGCAGGGGTTCGCCGCCACCACCATCAAGGCCATCGGCGCCGAGGCGGGGGTGAACCCCGCCCTCCTCTATTACTACTTCCCCGACAAGGCCCGGCTCTACCATGCGGTGCTGGAGCGCCGCATCGGCGGCTTCTCCCGCGGGGCCCTCGCGTCGCTCCCGGCCGGCCTGCCACCGCTCGAGGCGATCTCCCGGCTGCTCCGGGGCTACAGCGCCATGATGCGGCAGGCCCCGGTCTTCCCCCGGCTGCTGGCCCGCGAGCTGGCGGACCACGAGGCCGAGCACGCCCTCCCCATGATCCGCCAGCTGGCCGCCGGGATCTTCCAGCGGCTCTGCGACCTGATCCGCGCCGGCCAGCGCCGGGGGGAGATCCGAGCGGAGCTGGAACCGCGCTTCGCCGCGATCTCCACCGTGGCCCAGCTGGCCTGGTTCCATGTGGCGCAGCCCGCCGTGGCGGTGCTGCTGGGCCACGCGGGCCGGATTCCGCCGAAGGAACAGGACCGCTTCACCGAACATGCGGTGGGCTATGCCCTCGCCGCCCTGACCCCGCCGGCGCGTGCCGCCGGACGAAAGCGAGCCCGCCGATGAACCGCCGCCATCCCTCCGCGTTGCTGCTCGGCCTGGTACTCGCCTGCGGCGGCGCCGCCGAGACCACCTTCCCCGGCACCATCGAGCTGGATGAGAGTGACGCCGCCCCGCTGGTGGGCGGCCGCATCGTGGAGCTGCGGGTGCAGGAAGGAGACAGCGTCACTGCGGGGGACACCGTGGCGATCCTGACCCAGACCACGCTCCCCGCCGCCGTCGAGGAGCGCCGCGCCCGGCTGGCGCAGGCCCGGGCCCACCTCGCGGACCTCAGGCGCGGCTCCCGCGCGGCGGAGCTGGACCGTGCTGCCGCGGAGCTGGCCGCCGCAGAGGCAGAAGCCGACCGCACCGCCCGGGACCTGGCACGGGCGGAGGGGCTCAAGGACGGGGTGATCGCGGCGCAGGAGTACGACCGGATCAAGGCCGCCGCCGACGCGGCGGCGCGCCGGCGGGACGCCGCGCGCGCCACCCTGGACCTGGCGCGCGAGGGGAGCCGGAGCGATCAGGTCCGCGCCGCCGAAGCCGAGGTGGCGACCGCAGAAGCGCTGCTGGCCGGCGCCCGCGCCGACCTGGGCGAGCTCGCCGTGCTCGCCGCGGTGAGCGGCATCGTGCTCGGCCGCCACGCCGATCCGGGAGAGGTCGTGGCCGCCGGCACCCCACTCGCCACCATCGGCGACGCGGCGCACCGCTGGGTGCGGGTCTACCTCCCCGCCGCGCTTGTCGCGACCCTACCCGCCAACGCCGCGGCCGAGATCACGGTGGCCGAGTCGCCGAGCCGCCGAGCCGCCGAGCCGCCGGTTCGCGGCCACCTGCTCTCGGTCAACGCCAAGGCCGAATTCACTCCCCGCGCCGCGCTCACCGAGGAGGAGCGCGCCGACCTGCTTTTCGCCGCGCGGGTGGGATTCGACAGCGCCCCCGCCGGGTTCCGGCCCGGGCTGCCGGTGATCGTCCGCTTTCCCGTCAAGCCAGCGCCATGAGCGGCCCCGCCCCCGACAACGCGATCGTCACCGAGGCGTTGCACCGGCGCTTCGGGGAGCTGGTGGCCGTGGAGCGGCTCGATCTCGCCGTGCGCCGCGGCGAGATCTTCGGCCTGCTCGGCTCCAACGGCTCGGGGAAGACCACCACCATCCGCATGCTCACCGGGTTGCTGCCGCCGACCTCGGGCACGGCCACGGTCGCCGGAGTGGACGTCGTGGCGGAGCCGGAGGCGGTGCGCCGGCGGCTGGGCTACATGTCCCAGCGTTACGGCCTCTACGACGACCTGACCGTGGAGGAGAACCTCCGCTTCTACGCCGGGCTCTACGGACTGATCGGCGCTGAAGGCAAGACGCGGGTGGAGGAACTGATCCGGGAGCTGGCCTTCACCCCGCGGCGGAAACAGCTCGCGGGGACCCTATCCGGCGGCTGGAAGCAGCGGCTGTCGCTGGCCTGCGCTACCGCGCACCGCCCCGACGTGCTCTTCCTGGACGAGCCCACCGCCGGGGTGGACCCGGCGGCGCGGCGGCAGTTCTGGGTGGTGATCCGGGAGCTGGCCGGCCGCGGCACCACGATCCTGGTCACCACCCACTACATGGACGAGGCCGAGCGCTGCGAGCGGGTGGCCCTGCTCTGGCGCGGCAAACTGGTGGCGCTCGGGGCGCCGCACGAGATCACCGCGCAGCTGGGGCAGCCCACGCTCGAGGACGCGTTCATCGCGCTGCAGGAGCGGGAAGTGGAGCCGGCATGACTGCCCCCGCCCACCATGGCCGTGCCGCCGAGCCGCCGAGTCGTCGAGCCGACCGCTTCCGCCGCTGGACCTTCTGGCCCATGCTCCGCAAGGAGTTCATCCAGATGCGCCGCGACCGGCTGACGCTGGGGATGATGATCGGCATCCCGGCCATCCAGCTGGCGCTCTTCGGCTTCGCGATCCGCACCGAGGTGCGGCACCTCCCCACCCTGGTGCTGGACGAGGCGCGGAGCCGGGAGAGCCGGGAGCTGGTGGCGACGCTGGTCAACTCGACCTTCTTCGACGTCACCGACCACGTGCACAGCCGGGAGGAGATTGCGGCGCGCATCGGGCGGGGGGAGGCGGCGGCCGCGGTCGTGATCCCGTACGACTTCACCCGCGACCTCAAGCGCGGCCGCGGGGCGGAGGCCCAGGTCATCGTGGACGCGGCCGACCCGCTGTCGTCGTCCTCCGCGATCCAGGGCGCCATGCTCGCCGGGCTCAGCTGGCGGCCATCGGACGCGCGGCGCGGCCGCCCCGCGGTGGACTTCCGTGTCCGCCCCTGGTACAACCCGATGCTCTCCAGCAGCACGTACATCGTGCCCGGGATCATCGGGGTGCTGCTCTCGCTCACCATGGTGATCATCACGGCCATGGCGGTGGTGCGCGAGCGGGAACGGGGGACGCTGGAGCAGCTCATCGTCACCCCGATCGACCGCACCAGCCTGATGCTGGGCAAGATCGTCCCCTTCCTGCTCGTGGGGTACGTGCAGGTGACGGTCATCATCCTGCTCGGCAAGCTGCTGTTCGACGTGCCGCTGCGGGGCCAGCTGCCCCTGCTCTACCTGCTCACCTTCCCGTTCATCGTCGCGAGCCTGGGCATCGGGCTCTTCTTCTCCACCCTGGTCCGGACCCAGGCCCAGGCGATGCAGGCGGGGTTCATGTTCATCCTGCCCAACATCCTGCTCTCGGGATTCATGTTCCCGCGGGCCGCGATGCCCGAGGCGGCGCAGTGGCTGGGGCTGGCGCTGCCGCTCACCTATTATCTCGAGGTGCTGCGGGGCATCCTGCTCCGCGGGGTGGGGGCGGGGGCGCTCTGGCCCGAACTGGCCGCCCTCTGCACCTTTGCGGTGCTCATCGTGACGCTCAGCGTCCGCCGCTTCCACAAGACCCTGGACTGACCGCATGACGGCACCGGCCACGCTCGCGGGACCGTGGGACCAGGAGCTCGCCGTGGCCATCGCCGCCGCGGAGGCCGCGGCCGCGGTCTTCCCGCCGGCCGGTACCATTCCCGACGTGCGGTTCAAGCCGGACGGCTCGCCCGTCACCGATGCCGACCTCGCCGCCAACGCCCGGATCCTCGCGGTGCTCCGCTCCGCCTTCCCCGCCGACGCCATCCTGAGCGAGGAGCTGGCGGACGACCGCGCGCGGCTCTCGGCGCACCGGGTCTGGATCGTGGACCCGCTGGACGGCACCCGGGACTTCGCCGAGGGCTCGAGCGACTACGCGGTGCACGTGGCGCTGGCGGTCGAAGGGCTGCCGGTGGTGGCGGCGGTGGCCTGGCCCGGCACCGGCGAGGTGTACACCGCGGTGCGCGGCGGCGGCGCCGCCGTGCAGGGGCCGCGGGGGACCCGTCGGCTCCATGTCGCTCCGGCGCGCCCGCTGGCGGGGTACCGCGCCGCCATCACCCGGACCTCCATGCACCCGCCGCTGGCGGACTTCCTCGAGCGCACCGGGCTGGGCGCCACCGCGGTGCGGCGCGGGGCGTCGGTCAAGCTGCTGCTGCTCGCCGCCGGCGAGGTCGACCTCTGCCTCACCCTGCACGATCGCGAGAACGAGTGGGACAGTGCCGCCCCGGGCCTCATCGTCACCGAGGCCGGGGGCCGCGCCACCGACGCCGACGGCAGGCCCTTCCGCTACAACCAGCCCGACGTCCGCCACCGGCGCGGCGTGCTCTACAGCGCCGGCCACCACCACGCGGCGCTCGTGGCCGTGGCCCAGCGGTGCTTCCCCGCATGAGCCGCCCCATCATCACCGTGGATGGGGTGGATGGCAGCGGCAAGTCCACCTTCGCCGCGCGGCTCGTGGCCGAACTCGCGGTGGCGGGCGGCACGCCGGTGCTGGTGCGGGTGGACGACTTCCGCCGGCCACTCGACTGGTCGGCGGGGAACGAGGCCGCGCGCTACTACGAGGAGTACTACGACTTCGAGCGCATGGGCTGGCTGCTGCGCACCTTCGCGGCCGGCGGCATGGAGCTGATCCTCCCGGCGTTCGACGGCCTGGCCGGCGTGCCGCTCCCCGATCGCCGGGTGGTGCTGGGCGCCCAGCCGGTGCTGGTCATCGAGGGCGTGTTCGTGCGCCGGATTCCCACCGGGACGATCCCGGTGACGGCGATCTACCTCGACGCCCCGGAGGCAGTGGCCAGGGCCAGGCTGGTGGCGCGGGACACCGCACGCGGGCGGTCCCGCGCGGAGGTGGAGCGCCGGCTGGACCAGCGCTACGTCCCCGGGCAGCGGCGCTATCACCTGGAGTGCACGCCGCGGGAGCGCGCCGACCTGGTGGTGGACAACTCCGACCCAATCAAGGCACGGCTGATGCATTCGAGCGGCCGGGCGGCGCCGGAGATCGTGCGCCGGGCGCTGGCTTCCCTCCTCAACCCCCGACCCTGATGCCAACTCCCTCGACCGACCCGTCGCAATGGCGCGCGCTCAATGTCATGCTCCGGCTGATGGGCATCGGCGCCACCTTCTCCGGCGTCATCGCCTTCGTCACCGTCGGGCTCGGCCTCCCGCCCCTCGGCGGCGAGCCGCCGGTCCGCAACGTGGCGGGGCTCGCGAGCGGCGCCTTTCTCGGGTTGCTGGGCGCCGGTTTCCTGTTGCTCAAGCCCTATCGCCCCGACCTGGGTGACAGCGGTCCACCGCTCAGCCCGTTCCGCGCGATACAAGGCCGGCGGCGCTGGTGGACCGGGGACCGGGTCGAGTCGCGAGGCGAATAGCTCGCTTCCGTCGCAAATTCGTCCACCAAGACGTGCCAGATTGCACCGCCGAGGCCATCCCCATTCGGTGCAGGTACTTCCGTCCTGACTCGCATTTTCTGGCGCCCATCGGCACCTTTTCGGCCTTGTCCCCGTCTCTCCATTCCGGCTATCCTCGCGCCCTCCACCCCAGACCCTCGGGGTCACGCATGCATCGTCACTGGATTGCAGTCATGGCTACCGCCGTCGCCCTCGTCCCCGCCCCCGTCGCCGCCCAGCAGCCGCCGGCGGCGCGGATCATCCCCCGGGTGGACACCCTCCACGGCGACGTGCGGGTGGACAACTACTTCTGGCTCCGGGAGAAGACCAACCCGGAAGTCATCAGCTACCTGGAGGCGGAGAACCGCTGGACCGAGGAGCACACGGCGCACACCGCCGCGCTCCGGGAGCGGCTCTACCAGGAGATGCTGGGGCGGATCAAGGAGACCGACGCCGCCGTCCCGGTGCGGGACCATGGCTGGTGGTACTACACCCGGACCGAGCAGGGAAAAGCGTACCCCATCTTCTGCCGCAGGCGCGGCACCATGGAGGCGCCGGAGGAGGTCTACTTCGACCAGAATCAGGCCGCCGCGGGGAAGCCGTTCCACGCCCTGGGCGGCATGGACGTGAGTCCCGACGGCCGCTGGCTGCTCGTCCTCGAGGACACCACCGCGTTCCGGGAATACACGCTGTATGTGAGGGACCTGGAGAGCGGCGCCGTCGTGGACCAGCTCGTGGGAGTCTGGAACGGCACCGCCTGGGCCGACGACAACCGCACCTTCTTTTACATGACCGCCGACAGCGCCAAGCGCGGCAACGCGGTCTGGCGGCACGTGGTCGGCACCCCGCGCGAGTCGGACGTGAAGGTGTTCCAGGAAGATGACGTGCTCAACAACGCCGGCGTCTTCCGGTCGCGGAGCGGGAAGTACGTCTTCATCACGGCAGATGGCTTCACCAGCTCCGAGTGGCGGGCTATCCCCAGCGCCGACCCTACCGCCGCGCCGCGGGTTCTCGCGCCCCGCCGGGCCGGGGTCGAGTACTCGGTGGAGCACGCCGGGGACTTCTTCCTGTTCTACACCAACGACCGGGCCACCAATTTCCGGCTGGTCCGTGCCCCGGAGCAGGATCCCTCCCCCGCCGCCTGGCGCGACTGGCTGCCGCACCGGCCGGACGTCTTCGTGGAGGGGGTGGACGCCTTCGAGAACCACATCGTGGTGAGCGAGCGGAGCGGCGGCCTGCGCCGGCTGCGGGTCAGCGACCGCGACGGCCGGAACGCCCACTACATCTCCTTCCCCGAAGCGGCGTACGGCGTCTTCCCCACCGGGAACGCCGAGTACGCCACCGAGACGTTCCGCTTCAGCTACTCCAGCATGCAGACGCCCACCGCCGTGTACGACTACAACCTGCGCACCCGGGCGCGGGAACTGCGCAAGCAGCAGGAGATTCCGAGCGGCTACGACCCCACCCGCTACGAGGTCCGGCGGATCATGGCCCCCTCGACCGGCGGGGTGCGGGTCCCGGTCTCGCTGCTGGCCAGGAAGGGCGTCCGGCTGGATGGCAGCAACCCGCTGCTGCTCTATGCCTACGGCTCCTACGGCGCCACCATGGAGCCCACCTTCAACAGCGCCGTGCTGAGCCTGGTGGACCGGGGCTTCGTGTACGCCATCGCCCACATCCGCGGCGGCCAGGAGATGGGCCGCCAGTGGTACGACGACGGCAAGATGATGAAGAAGAAGAACACCTTCGTGGACTTCATCGCCGCGGCGGAGGAGCTGGTCCGGCTCAAGTACACCCGGCCCGACCGGCTGGTGGCCAACGGCGGCAGCGCCGGCGGGCTGCTCATGGGCGCGGTGGCCAACATGCGGCCCGACCTGTTCCGCGCCATCGTGGCCGACGTGCCCTTCGTGGACGTCATCAACACCATGCTGGACGCCTCCCTGCCGCTCACCGCCCAGGAATGGGAGCAGTGGGGCAACCCCAACAAGGTGGACGAGTACCGCTACATGCTGAGCTACTCGCCCTACGACAACGTGGCGGCGAAGAACTATCCCTGGCTCCTGGTCACCACTTCGCTCAACGACTCCCAGGTGATGTACTTCGAGCCGGCCAAGTGGGTGGCGAAGCTCCGTGCCACCAAGACCGATGGAAACCCCCTGCTCCTCAAGACCAACATGGCCGGCGGCCACGGCGGCTCCTCCGGCCGCTATGACCGGCTGCGGGAAGCCGCCTTCCGCTACGCCTTCATGCTGGACGCGGTGGGGCTGGCCGGCAGCGCGGTGCCCTAGTCCCGGAGTAGCCGGGTCTCGCCGTGCCGCAGGGTCCAGAGCCGCCCCGGATCGAACCCCGCGGCACGCCACGCCGCCCCGGTGCGCCGGGGCGGCTCATCCATCGGCTCGTCGGTGAGCTTGAAGGTGCCCCAGTGAATGGGCACCATGACTGGCGTCGGCCGGGTTGCCGGGGCGCCGGTCTCCCCTCCATCGCTCCCTCCCGCGAGCTCCCCGAACGCCCGCACCGCTTCCTCGGGGTTCAAGTGCACCACGTGCATGAACCAGCGCGGCTCGTACGCCCCCACCGGCATCAGCACCAGGTCGAACGGACCGGCTCGGCGCCCGATGATGGCAAAGTCGGGATGGTAAGCCGTGTCCCCCACGAAGTAGGCTGACCGCCCGCCGAACCGGACCGTCATCCCACCCCAGAGCGCGCGGCTCCGGTCATGCAGGCCGCGGGCGCTGAAATGCTGGGCCGGCACGCAGCCGATTACGGCGCCGGCGATGACGCACTCCTCCCACCAGTCGAGCTCCCGCACCCGTTTCACCCCCAGCCGCTGCAGCAGCCCCGCATTGCCCAGTGGCGTGCACCAGACCGCCTCCGGCTGCCGGGCGGCCAGCTCACGCACGGTGGGGGCGTCGAGGTGGTCGTAGTGGTTATGGGACAGCAGGACCGCATCGAGACGCGGCAGGCCGGCCACGGGCAGCGGCGGGTCCACCCAGCGGCGGAGCGAGGCGGTGGGGATCGGGGAGGCGTATTCGCCGAACACCGGATCGGTGATCACGGTGAGCCCCGCGAACTCGAGCAGCGCGGTCGAATGCCCGATCCAGGTGACCGCCAGGTCGCCGGGACGCACCGCCTGCCCCAGGGCCGGCCGCTCCACGGCGAAGATGGAGCGGTCGGGATCCGGCGGCGGGCGGCGGATGAAGTTCCGCTCGACGAACCAGCGCACCAGGTGGGAGAACCCGCGGGGATTGCTGCCGGGCCAGGGGTTCTGGTAGCCGCCCCCGGCGCGGTGGTGTGGATGAGAGGTCATCCGGGGCAATCTAGAGCCCCCGGCTTGACACGCCGCCCCAAAACCATTTGATTATCCGGATAATAGGATGCCTTTGGAGGGGTGTGGGCACCACCATCGTCACCCGGCTGCAGGCCCTGGCCGATACCACGCGGAACCGGCTGCTGCTCCTCCTGGAGCGGCAGGAGCTCACCGTCTCCGAGTTGTGCGAGGCGCTGCAGCTGCCGCAGTCCACGGTCAGCCGGCACCTCAAGGTCCTGGCCGACGATGGCTGGGTGCTCTCCCGCGCGGACGGGGCCAGCCGGCTCTACCGGATGCCGCTCCCCGATCTGGAGCCGGCCGCCCGCAAGCTGTGGCAGGTGGTGCGGGACCAGGTGGCGGAGACCCCGGCGGTGGTACGGGATCTGGAGCGGCTCCGCGGGGTGCTCGCCGAGCGCCGGGCGCGGTCGGAGGAGTTCTTCGCCACCGCGGCGGGGCAGTGGGACCGGCTCCGCACCGAGCTCTTCGGCGGGCGTACCGAGCTGCTGCCGCTCCTGGGCCTGCTGGATCCAGCCGCCACGGTGGCGGACCTGGGCTGCGGCACGGGGCACCTGGCCCAGTCGCTGGCCCCCTTTGTGGCGAAGGTGATCGCGGTGGACGGCTCGGCCGCGATGCTCCGGGCGGCGCGGGCCCGGCTGGCGGACATCGCCAACGTGGACATCCGCCGGGGGGATCTCGAGGAGCTGCCGCTCGAGGATGGCGCAGTGGACGTGGCCTTCCTGGTGCTGGTGCTCCCCTACCTGGCGGCACCGGGCGCCGCCATCGCCGAGGCGGCGCGGGTGCTCCGGCCCGGCGGGCGGCTGCTGCTGACCGACCTGGTGCCGCATGAGCGGGCGGAGTATCGCCAGACCCTCGGCCACCTCTGGCAGGGAGTGAGCGAGGCGCAGCTTGCG
>JAEUJI010000036.1 GCA_016794805.1 Gemmatimonadota bacterium | reverse complement strand
CGGTGGAGGAGGCGGAGCTGCAGGCGCAGGAGGCCGAGGCGGGCCTGGCCGAGACCACGCTGGCGCGGCTGGAGCGCCTGCGGCAGCACCAGGCCACCAGCCAGGAGGAGGTGGACCAGGCGCGGGCGCGGTTGGATGTGGCGCGGGCCCAGATCGCGCGCACCCGCGCGATCATCGCCCGGAAGACGATCCGGGCGCCGTTCCGCGCCCGGGTGGGGATCGCGGATGTCCATCCCGGCCAGTACCTGACGGAGGGGGCGGAGCTGACCACCCTGCAGGGCGTCTCGGATGTGGCCAATGTGGACTTCATGGTCGCGCAGGGCGTCGCCGCGGCGCTGCGGGAAGGCATGACGGTCGAGATCATGACCGATGATGACGCCGTGCCGCACTCGGCGCGGATCGTGGCGGTGGACGCCCGCGTGGATGCCGCGACGCGGAACGCCACCGTGCGGGCGCGCCTGGCCAGCAGCAGTCACAACCCGGCCCCGGGCGCCTCGGTGCGGGTCCGGGTCCCGGTGGGTCCGATGGGGACCGCGGTCGCGATCCCGGTGAGCGCCCTCCGGAAGGGCCCCGGGGGGGACCATGTGTGGGTGATCGCGCCGGACTCGAGCGGCGCCACCCGGGCGCACGAGCGGCGGGTGGAGAGCGGCCCGGTCCTGGGCGACACCGTCCTGATCGTCGCGGGCCTGACCCCCGGCGAGCAGGTCGCCGCCTCGGGCTCCTTCAAGCTGCGGGACGCGGTGCGGGTGCAGGCCGCGGGCAGCAGCACCGCCTCCGCCACCGGCAGCCACTGACGGCCGCGCGCCGAACCGGAGAGAGACACCATGCGTTCATTCACGGACATCTTCATCAAGCACCCGGTGCTGGCGGTCGTCATCAACCTGGTGATCGTGCTGGTGGGATGGCGCGCGCTCGCCAACCTGCCGGTGCAGCAGTATCCGCAGATCGAGAGCTCCTCGGTGGTGATCACCACGGTGTACACCGGGGCCAGCGCGGAGACGGTGCGCGGCTTCCTCACCACCCCGATCGAGCGGGCGGTCTCCGCCATCAGCGGCGTGGACTACCTCGAATCCACCAGCCGGGCGGGCGTCAGCACGGTGACGGTGCGGCTCAAGCTCAACCATTCGAGCACCGCGGCCCTGGCGGAGGTGACGGCCCGGCTGCAGCAGGTGCGGGCGGAACTGCCCGCGGAGGCCCAGCCTCCGGTGGTGGAGGTGCAGCGGGCCGACCGGCCCTACGCCTCCTTCTACCTGAGCTTCACCTCCACCACCCGCGACGTGCCGGCGGTGACCGACTGGCTGCTCCGCACCCTGCAGCCCCAGCTCGCGACGCTGCCGGGGGTGCAGCGGGTGACCTTCGAGGGCGGGCGCCAGATCGCGATGCGGGTGTGGATCGACCCGGACCGGCTGGCCGCGGTCGGGCTGGCGCCGGGCGACGTGTATGCCGCGCTGCAGCGGAACAACTACCTGGCGGCGGTGGGCCAGACCAAGGGCAACCTGGTCCAGGTGAACCTGCTGGCGAACACCGACCTGCGTTCCACCGCCGAGTTCAACGACCTGATCGTGGCGGAGCGGCGGGGCGCCATCGTGCGGCTGCGGGACGTGGCCACGGTGGAACTGGGCGCGGAAGAGGCCGACATGGTGGCCAAGTACGGCCAGCGGGAGGCGGTGTACCTCGGCGTCTGGCCGCTGGTCGGGGTGAACGAGATCGAGGTGGCGCACCGGCTGCGGGACGAGATGGACCGGATCCGCCCCACCCTCCCGGCCGACATCGACATGCAGATGGCCTACGACGCCACCGTGTTCATGGAGGACGCGCTGACGGAGATCACCAAGACCCTCACCGAGACGGTGCTGATCGTGGGGCTGGTGGTGTTCCTGTTCATGGGCTCGATCCGGACGGCGCTGGTGCCGCTGGTGGCCATGCCGATCTCGCTGGTGGGTGCCGCGGTGGTCATGTACGCCGCCGGCTTCAGCCTCAACCTGCTCACCATCCTCGCGATCGTGCTGTCGGTGGGACTGGTGGTGGATGATGCGATCGTGGTGGTGGAAAATGTCGAGCGGCACGTGCGGGAGGGCAAGAGCCGGGTGCAGGCGGCGCTGGTCGGGGCCCGCGAGCTGGTGGGCCCGGTGCTGGCGATGACGGTGACCCTGGCGGCGGTGTACACCCCGATCGGCTTCCAGGGGGGCCTGACCGGGACGCTGTTCCTGGAGTTTGCGATCACCCTGGCCGCGGCGGTGGTGGTGTCCGGCCTCGTGGCGGTGACGCTCTCGCCGGTGATGAGCTCGCGCTTCGTGGCGGAGCATGGCCAGGAGACCCGGCTCACCGTGCTGGTGAACCGCGGCTTCGACTGGGTCCGGCGGAAGTACGCCGGCCTGCTGGACGGGGCGCTGGCCATCCGCTGGGCGGTGGTGGCGGCGTCGCTGCTGGTCATGGCCGCGGCCTGGCCGCTCTACACCTACTCCCGCCGGGAGCTGGCGCCGGTGGAGGACCAGAGCCACATCAGCCTGTTCATGCAGGCGGCGCCGGATGCGTCCCTCGCCGCCTCGAACCGGGCGTCGCTGGACGTGGTGCGGACGATCGAGGGATTCGAGGAGACCCGGTTCATGTGGTCCCTGACCGCCAACTGGGGCGCCTTCGGCGGCCTGGTGGCCAAGGACTGGAAGGAACGGGACCGCTCCACCGAGGAGATGTACGGCGAGGTCTACGGCGCCGTCTCCCAGATCCCCGGGCTGCAGGTCTTCCCGCGGCTCGACCCGCCGCTCCCCACGCCCGGCCAGTATGACGTGGAGCTGGTGCTGGAGAGCGACGCCCCGCCGGAGCAGCTGCTCGGCACCGTGGGCCAGGTAGTAGGTGCCGGGTGGCAGAGCGGCAAGTTCCTGTACGTGGACACCGACCTCAAGATCGACCTGCCCGAGGCACGGGTGGTCATTGACCGGGAGAAGGTGGCCGACCTCGGGCTCGACCTCGCCAGCGTGGGGCGCGAGCTGGGGACGCTGCTTGGCGGGGGCTACGTCAACCGGTTCAACTACTTCGACCGGAGTTACAAGGTCATCCCCCAGATCGGGGATGCGGGCCGGGCCACGGTGGGCCCGCTGCTCGACCTCAAGATCAAGACCCCGTCGGGGGAGCTGGTGCCGGTCTCGACCTTCACCCGGATCGAGTCGAGCGCCGCGCCCCGCACCCTGCAGCGATTCCAGCAGCGGAACGCCGTCCGGATCTTCGGCGGGGTGAAGCCGGGCGTCACCAAGGAAGAGGGGCTGCGCGTGCTGGAGACGGCCGCGGCCGCCGTCGGCGGGCCCGGGGTGGTCATTGATCACGCCGGCGAATCGCGCCAGATCCGGCGCGAGGGCTCGGCCCTCACGGTGACGCTCGGCTTCGCGGTCATCCTGATCTACCTGGTGCTCGCGGCCCAGTTCCAGAGCTTCCGCGACCCGCTGATCGTGCTGCTCGGCTCCGTGCCGCTCGCGATCTCCGGGGCGCTGGTGTTCAGCTTCCTGGACCTGACCACCATCAACATCTACTCGCAGGTCGGCCTGATCACGCTGGTGGGGCTGATCGCCAAGAACGGCATCCTGATCGTGGAATTTGCCAACAAGCTGCAGGAACAGGGGCGCACGAAGCTCGACGCCCTGCGCGAGGCGTCGGTCACCCGGCTCCGCCCGGTCCTGATGACCTCGGTGGCGACGGTGTTCGGCCACCTGCCGCTGGTCTTCGTCTCGGGGCCAGGCTCCGAGGCGCGGAACAGCATCGGCATCGTGCTCGTGACCGGGATGACGGTGGGCACACTCTTCACCCTCTTCGTGGTGCCGGTGTTCTACCTGCTGATCGCGGAGGAGCATCAGCCCAGCCCGCTCTTGGAGGATGCGGCGGCGCGGCCCAACGGGCTGCTGGTGGGGGAGGCCGTCCATGCGTAGCGCACTGCTGGCCGGCCTGGTCCTCACCGCCGGCTGCATGGGAACGCCGGCCTACCGGGCGGCGCCGGTGGTCATGCCCGCCGCCTACCGGGAATCCGACCCGAGCCGACCGCTCGTCGCTCCGGTGCCGGGCCGGCTGGGGCAGGATAACGAGCCGGTCGAGTTCGATACCGGGTTCTGGCGCCGGCTGGGCGACACCACGCTTTCCCGCCTGCTGGACGAGGCGGTGCGCGCCAACCTCGACGTTCGGGCGGCCCAGGCCCGGGTGCGCGGCGCCCGCGCGGGGCGGGCGCGGGCGGCACTGGACCTCACCCCCGCGGGCGTGGCGAGCGGCGGGTACGCGCGCCGGCGGCTGGCGAGCGCCGGATTCCCGGGCGCCACCGGGAGCTTCCCCGACGAGGATGTGTGGGACGCCGGCTTTGATGCCGCCTGGGAGCTGGACCTGTTCGGCCGGCTGCGCCACAACGTGCAGGCACAGGGCGCCCTGGTGGCCGCGAGCCGGGAGGACCTGCGTGGCGTGCTGGTGGCGCTCAGCGCCGAGCTGGCGCGGGCCTACTTCGAGCTGCGCGGCGCCCAGGAGCAACTGGCCGTGGCGCAGCGGAATGCGGAGAATCAGCGCCGGACACTGGCGGTGACCCGGGAGCGGCTCGAGGCGGGACGCGGCACGGCCTTCGACACCGATCGGGCCACCGCCCAGTTGAGCGTGACGCTGGCTTCCATTCCTTCCCGGGAGGCGCAGGTGGCGGCGGCGCAGTACCGGATCGGCGTGCTGGTGGGCCGCGCGCCCACCGCCGTCGCGGCGGAACTGGGCCCGGTGGAAGGCCGGCCCGCGCTGCCGGATTCCGTGCCGGTCGCATCGCCGGACTCGGTCACCCGGCACCGGCCGGACGTGGCGGCGGCGGAGCGGCTCGCGGCGGCGCAGGGAGCGCTGGTGCGCTCCGCCCGGGCTGAGTACCTGCCCCGGCTGTCGCTCAGCGGCAGCGCGGGGTACACCGCCCAGGATGCGGGCGCCCTCGGGGAGGACGGCACCTTCCGCTACTCGGTGGGCCCGGTGCTGAGCTGGCCGGCGCTCAACCTCGGGCGGGTGCGGGCCGGCGTGGATGCCGCCCGCGCGCGGGAGGACGCCGCCCGGGCCGAGTACGGGCAGGTGGTGCTGGCAGCGATCGAGGAGGTGGAGACGGCGCTCGCGCGCTACCGCGCCTCGCGGGCGCGGGTGGGGCTGCTGGAGGATGCCAGCGCCGCGAGCGAGCGGGCGGCGGAACTCGCCCGGATGCGATTTGCCGAGGGGATCACCGACTTCCTGCAGGTGCTGGACGCCGAGCGCACCCAGCTCGAATCCCAGGACCTGCTGGCGCTGGGCCGGACGGAAGCCGCCACGGCCTATGCCGCGCTGTACAAGGCGCTGGGCGGGCGCTGAACGGCGCCCCGGACGGGCATTGCGGCCCGGTCCGGGGCGGGTAACTTGGGCGGAGCGTCCCCCCCTCGGAGCATCGGAATGCGCCTGCTGACTACCCTCGCCCTGCTGGGCGCCTTCGCGGCGCCCCTCAGGGCGCAGACCCTCCGGAGCAGCATCGACCGGCTGTTCGTCTTCGGCGACTGCGGCCAGCCGCTGTGCCTCTCGGTCGGCACCGGACATGGAAGCCACTTCATCCCCGCGATCACCCAGGGCACCAACACGGTCATCGGGTTCCTGGAGACTTCCATCGCGCGGACCGTGGCGGCGACCCCGATCAGCGCCACCTCGAGCGGCACCACCTACACCCTGGTGGGCGGCCTCCCGGTGCCGTCGTCCTCCTCGCCCGGGCCGATCTACGGCGAGCGCGCCCAGACCCTGGGCCGGGGGCGGTTCTTCCTGGGCGCCTACGTGGCGGGACTCAACTTCACCACGCTGAACGGCAATCCGCTGGACAACATCACCTTCAACTTCGGCCACCAGGACGTGGACCCCGACACCACCTACGGGGTGCCGGATTTCGAGAACGACCATATCGCCGTGAACATGGGCCTCGAGCTCAACACCACCAGCGTCTACCTGAACGCCACCTGGGGGCTGCTCGACTTCGTGGACGTCGGGGTGGCGGTGCCGTTCGTCCGCACCACCATGCGGGGGACCGCCACGGCGCAGGTAATGCCGTTCGGCAACTCCACGGTGCACAACTTCGGCGGCGACCCCTCGAACCCGATCATGCGCTCGACCACCCGCACCTCCGGCACCTCCAGCGGCATCGGGGACATCGTGGGCCGGGTGAAGATCAACCTGGCCCAGTCGAAGACCCTGGGCGCGGCGCTGCTCGGCGAGGCGCGGCTGGCCACGGGAGATGAAAACGAGCTGCTGGGGGCGGGCTTCACCAGCGTGCGGGCGATGGGGATCATGTCGGCCCAGTTCGGCGACTTCTCGCCACACCTCAACCTGGGCTACCTCTTCCGGTCCTCGAACGAGGTGAACGACGCGGTGTGGGGGGCCATCGGCTTCGACCACCAGATGACCCGCTGGGCCACCGTGGCCGCGGACCTCCTGACCTCCTTCCAGGTGGGGGAGGACAAGCTCAAGCTCCCCGGCGACCTGGTGTACACGGTCCCCATCGACCGCCGGATCCAGAGCACCAGCATCCCCGACCGGTCTGACAACCTCGCCAACCTCTCCCTGGGGATGAAGTTCCGGGTGCGGGGGGGATCGATCCTGGTGGTGAACGGGATCGCCCCGCTCCGGAAGTCCGGCATGCAGCCGGACTTCATCTGGACGGCGGGGCTGGAGGGAGCCTTCTAGCGGCCGGCGCCGCGCCTAGTTGAGCGGCGCCCCCGCGCGGATCCAGGCCCGGACGGTGTCGCGCACGGCCGCCGGGAGCGGCGCGGCGGTCGGCATGCCGAGGGTGCAGGGGGAGGTCGCCAGCGACGAGGCGTGGTCCAGCTTGAGCATGAGCAGGCTGTTGGCCTCCGCGCTGGCGCCGCCCCCGCCGGCCACTTCCAGCACCCCGCCCCCGAAGGCGCAGGCCGTCACCACGTTGAACAGCTCCCCGCTGTAGGTCGCCGCCGCCGTGCCGGCCAGGCTGAGCCCTCCCGCCGATCCATGACACCCGGTACAGGAGTACGCCACCCACATGCCGTGCACGTGGGTGGTGTAGGAGAAGTACGCCTCGGCGTCGAAGGTGACGCCGGTGGCGGCGGCCGCGGTGGCGATGAGCTGGTTGGGGAAGCGGCCGCTGGCCGGCACGGCCCCGGAGGCCTGCACGGTCCACGACCCGACCGTGGCGACGCCGGCGGCGTTGGTGTTGGCCACCGCGCCCGTGACGCCCCCGCCACCGGTCAGCACCTGGAAGGTCACCGGGAGGCCGGCCACGACGTTGCCGAAGGTATCCGCCACCTGCACGCTGGGCGCCACGGCCACCGTCGAGCCGGAGGCGGCCGTCTGGTTGTTCCCCCCCGCGATGGTCATGACTCGCGCCGTCGGGGGGCCGGGAGCCACGGCCAGGGACACGGTGATGGTGTCGGGGCTGTTGGCCGCCACCGAGGCGCTGACCGGGATGCTCGCGGCGTAGTTGCCGGCGGTGAAGATGCCGGCGGTCACCGGGGTGATCGTCAGGGTGGCGGGGGCGGAGGTGGCATTGAGCGACGCGACCAGCCACCCCGAGGTGCCGCCGGTGTAGGTGATGGCGCCCAGGGTGAGGCCGGTCAGGCTGAGCCCGCCGCTGTTGGTGATCGTGACCAGTTCCGGCGGCGGGCTGGTCTGCCCCGCCTGGGTGGCGACCGGCACCGCGGTGCGGGAGAGCTGGATCAGCGGGGCGTTCCCCACCCGGACCCGGGCCTGCCCCGAGACGCCGCCCGTCGTGGCGGTGACGGTCACCGTGCCGCCACTCACCCCCGCGACCCGCCCGCTGTCGTCCACCGTGGCCACGGCCAGGTCGGAGGAACTCCAGCTGATGATCCGGCCCGGCCGGAGGGCGCCGGTCTTGTCGAGCGGAAAGGCGCCGAGATCCACCTGGTTGCCGATCACCAGGTCCAGGCTGTCGCTGCTCATCCGCATGGTGGCGACACTGGTGTCGGGAAAGTCCTCCAGCACGTCGCTGCAGCCGGCGAGCACAAGGCCGGACAGCAGCAGGGCGGCGGGCAGGCGCAGCCGGATTGTCATGCCAACCTCAGCGGATTTCAGTGATGACCCACTCGCCGCGGCGGGCAAGCGAGTAGATGTTGTTTGCGGGCAGTTCGGTATGGTTGCCGCCGGCCACGAAGGTCCAGGACCCGGTGACGGTGGCGGTGGCGGCGTCGCCGGCGAGCTGCACGTCGGCGACCGACAGCTGCACCCGGAGGGAGCGGAGGTTGGGCAGCGATTCCCGCAGCTCCCGCTCCCGCCGGTCGGTCATCGAGGGATAGAGCCGCCGCACCGCGGCGACGTCCTTGGCCTCGAGGGCGGCGGCGTAGGCGCGGATCACCCGGGTGATCTCCGCCCGGATCTCCGCCTCGCTCGGCCCGCGGGCGGACACCGTGACCGCGGCGGTGGCCTGCCGGCCCGCGGCGCTGGCGGCGATCGTGGTGCTGCCGGCCGCGCGTCCGGTCACCCGGCCCTCGGAATCCACCGTGGCCACCTGGGGGCTGGCGCTGCTCCACTGGATGGCCGGCGCGGTGGACCCGCTGGCGACGCCCCCCAGGGTGGCGTTCAGCCTGGTGGTCTCCCCGACATCAATGCCGACCTGGGTCGGCGCCAGGGAGAGCGTCACCTGTTCCGGCGCACGGACCGTCAGCGTGAGCGCCCCCGGGATGTTGTCCACGGTGGCGGTGATGACCGCCCGCCCCGCCTGCCGTCCCACCACCGCCCCGGCGCGGTTGACCGATACCACCTCAGGCGCGCTGGAGGTCCAGTCCACCCGCCGTCCCGGCACCTCATGGCCGGCGGAGTCGAGCGGCGAGGCCTCGAGCACCGCCGGCTCTCCGACGTTGAGGGTCGTCGGGCCGCTGACCCGGACCAGGCGGGTGGTGGGGATGCGGGAAACGGGGGCCGGCGTTGTTGCCGGCGGCCGCCGGGGAGGGGGCGCCTCGACCCGCGGCGCGGGAGGCTTCACTGTGTCAGGCGCCGGCTCCGGCCGTGAGCTGGCCGCCGGCTCGGCGGGGGCTGGGGCCGCCACCGGGGAATCGATGGGTACGGTGAGCGGCGCCGTCTGCGCCGCCGGCTGGCCCGGCTGGCTGTCCGCAGTGGTCAGGCTGCCCGGCGCTGGCGCTTCCCCCTGCCACGGCTTGAGGACCAGGAGGGCGCCGGCTACGGCCAGCGTGGCAAGAGCCCCGCCGATCAGGAACGGACGCTTCGAGCTCGCCCGGGGCGGCTGCGCCGGGACGGTGACCGAGGGCGGCGCCTGGGCTGCGACGCGGGAGCGCGCCGGCGTCCGGGGGGGGCGGGAGGGCGCCGTGGGAAGGGGGCTCCGCGGAGTGCTGACCCGCTTGAGCAGCTTCCGGTTGTCCCCTTCCATGGCGTACCGGATCAGCTGGCTGCGCACCGGGTCGTCGTGCGCGATGACCGGGGCGGCGAGGGCGCGCACCAGCTCGTCCATCGTGGGGAACCGGTCCGCCGGCTTCTTCCCCAGCATCCGCTCCACCACCGCGGCGAGGTCCGGCGGGCATTGCGGCGCCTGGGGCAGGATCGGCGCCGGGGGCTCGTTCACGTGGCGGAACATGATGGTCATCGGGTTCCCGCCCTGGAACGGCAGGTGGCCGGTGATCATCTCGTAGGCCATGACGCCGAGGGAGTACTGGTCGGAGGCCCCGGTGAGCGGCCCGGTCTGGCACTGCTCCGGGCTCATGTAATAGGGGGTGCCGATGGCGGCGCCGGTCATGGTGAGGCCTTCGGTATTCGCCACCTTGGCGATGCCGAAGTCGGTCACGACCGGGTTGCCCTCGATGTCCACCATGATGTTGGCGGGCTTGATGTCGCGGTGGATCACCCGCTGCCGGTGGGCATAGCCCAGCGCCTCCGCCACCCGGCTGAGCAGGTGGCGGACCATCACCGGGTCGAGCGGCGACTGCTTCTTGATGATGCCGTCGAGCGGCTGCCCCTCGATGAACTTCATGATGAAGAGGAAGAGATCCTCGGCGCTCTTCACCGCGTAAATGGGGACGATCTGTGGATGGCTGAGCGCGGCGACGGTCCGGGCCTCGAGCCGGAACCGCTCGATCATCCCCTCGCCCTCGAGCAGCTGGGGATGCATCACCTTGATCGCCACCTTGCGGTCCAGCTGGATATCATGCGCCAGGTACACCGACGCCATCCCGCCGGAGCCGAGCTCGACCAGGATCTCGTACTCGCCCAGGGTGAAGTCCCGCAGCCGGTCCAGCAGCGCCAGCTTGATCTGCTGGGTGCTGGCGCCGCCCACCATCAGGGGCGTCGTGGCCATCTCCCCCTGCTGGTCGGAGACGTCGGCGCCGCAGGAGGCGCAGAAGCGGGCTCCGGCCATGATGGCCGCCCCGCACCGCTCACAGGCACCCGACCGCGTCATCGTCCGTACCGCTCCATGTACCGGATCCCCGGGGCAAGTGCGGCGCGCCAGGCCTCTGCCAGGGCGGGGCTGGCCTCGGGATCGTGCTTCCGCACCGCGACCAGCAGGGCGTCCATGAAGAGCGGGTACTGCTCGGCCGGGATGTTCATCTCCGCCGGGCCGTGCCGGGTGGCGATCCGCTCCAGCAGGTTCGGGTTGGGACGGCGGGCGAAGCTGAACAGCAGGCCCAGCGCGTGCTGGAGCAGCCGCCGCTGCCGGTCGAAATCGGTGTGCGCGAACAGCGGCCGGATGGCCGGATCGCTCCCCAGGAAGGCCTCGTAGAAGTCCGCCAGGAAGGCCTCGGAGTGCCGGCAACGTTCATAGCTCGCCTGGGCAGCATCGAGCTGTTCCGGGGCGGGACTCTCAGCGGCCATGCGGATTCCCCAGCGGGAGGATTGGGCTTCATGAAGATACGCCCCGGGAGCGCGGTGTCGAGCCGCCGGGGGGCCGGGGGTACCGCCCCGGACGGACGCCCCGGAAGTAGATTGCGCAAATGACCTCCCCGCCCGACATCCCCGGCGTCATCGCGCCGCCCCCGCTGATCTTCGGGGTGCCGCTGCTTCTGGCCCTCCTGCTCCATGCCTGGGTCCCCCGGGGCCTGCTGCCCGCCCCCTGGCCCGGGATCCTGGGGCCCGCCTGCGTGGTCCTTGGGCTCCTGGCCCTCCCCGCCCTGTTCGCCTTCCGCCGGGCCGGCACGCGCCCTGAGCCCTGGAAGCCGAGCACCGCCCTCGTCATCTCGGGGCCCTACCGGTTCACCCGCAACCCGATGTACGTGGGGATGACGTTTCTCTACCTCGGGATCACCTGCTGGGTGAACACCCTCTGGCCGCTGCCGTTGCTGCCCCTGGTGCTGGTCGTGATGCAGTACGGGGTAATCGTCCGGGAGGAGGCCTACATGGAGCGGCGCTTCGGGGAGGCGTACCGGGCCTACCGGGCGCGGGTGCGTCGGTGGCTGTGACCGGGAGCCGGTGAGGCGCGGCGCCCCCGCTCCGCGGCGCGCGGCCCGCCCCGTTCGCCCGAAGTCCATTCGCTTGCCGGTCGAGTCCGGCCAGGGCACATTCTCCTCGCCATGCTGCGGCGGCTCGAGGCCGCCGCCCTTCCCCAGCCCGGATGCCCCATGGTCCCGCGTCAGCCCTGGTTCGAGCGACGCTTCACCTTCGACCTCCCGGTTGCCGCCGCGCCCGGCCTGCTGGAGCGGCTGCGGGGGACGCCGGCGCGCCTCACCGACCGGCTGTCGGGCGTCCCCGCGGCCCGGCTGACGCGCCAGGTGCAGGGCCGGTGGTCCATCCTGGAGAACGTCGGCCATCTCGGCGACCTCGAGGAGCTCTGGGCCACCCGGGTGGATGACCTTGCCACGGGGCGCGACACGCTCCGTGCCGCCGACCTGGAGAACCGGCGCACCCATGAGGCCCACCACAACAGCCGGACGCTCGACGAGCTGGTGGCGCGGCTGCGCGCCCCCCGGCGGGAGCTGGTACGCCAGCTGGAGGCGGCGGACGAGGCCGACTGGCTTCGCTCCGCGCTGCACCCGCGGCTCCGGGAGCGGATGCGGCTGCTCGACCTGGCGTTCTTCATCGCGGAGCACGACGACCACCACCTGGCCACGATCTCCGACCTGCTGCGCCGCCCAGACTGAGCCGCCGCCCCCGATGCCCACCCACGCCGACCTGATCACCCGGTTCTACACCGCCTTCGGCCAGCGCGACGCCGACACCATGGCGGCGTGCTATACCCCCGAGGCGCACTTCTCCGACCCGGTGTTCCAGCACCTGCGCGGAGCCGACGTCGGCGGGATGTGGCGGATGCTCTGCGCCCGGGCCACCGACCTGCGGGTGGACTTCGGGGAGGTGACGACGAACGGGGACCTGGGCGCCGCGCGCTGGGAGGCGTGGTACACCTATACGGGGACCGGGCGACCGGTGCACAACGTGATTCGCGCCGCGTTCCGCTTCGAGGGGGGACTGATCGCGGGGCATGTGGACAGCTTTGACCTGTACCGCTGGACCCGGCAGGCGCTGGGGGTGAAGGGGGTGCTGCTGGGCTGGACGCCCCTGGTGCAGGGGATGGTTCGCCGCCAGGCCGGGGCCGCCCTCGCCCGTTTCCTGGCGAAGCAGGCGGCCGGCTAGCGGGGGCAATCGCGCCGGGCGCGGCGGCCGGCATCATGCGAAACAGCCGGCCCCACCACTGGTGGGACCGGCTGATTCATTGCCGACGTACCGGCGTCCGGCGTTAGCTGCCGGCGGCGATCCGGGTCACCTTCTCGGCCGCAGGACCCTTCGGCCCCTGGACCACGTCGAACTCCACGCGCTCACCCTCGGCCAGGGACTTGAAGCCCTCGCCCGTGATGGCGCTGTGGTGCACGAAGCAATCCTTGGCGCCGCCCTCCGGCGTGATGAAGCCGAAGCCCTTGGCGTCGTTGAACCATTTCACCGTGCCCGTAGTACGCATTGCCCTACTCCTTGATCTACTGGCCACCGGCCCGGTCATGCCGGTCCCGGCGGCCTCACTGTCTCGTGACAAACCCTCACGAGAGGGGCGTTCCCGCAACGTGGAGGACCCCCCCCTCGCTGCATGCGATCATCGCAAGCAAATGAGGCCCAGCATTGCTGGGCCTCAGACGTTTACTCGGAACTTGTCCGCGCACTGGCGCATCAATCGCGCCCCTAACATAACCCCTCCCGCCCCGGATCGCAAGCTCCAGGGCCCCCGGACCCGCAACCGGGCAGGACGCGCCCCCGCGTGCACCTGCCGGGCGGGTCCGGGAGGCGCCCGCCCGTACCATCGGTTATCTTTCGTTCGCAGGGCACCTCCGTTGCTGGCCTCCCCCGCCAACTCCGGTTCCATTCTCCCGCGACCGGAGTCTTCATGTCCGCCTTCAAGCCCCAGCAGCGGCGCCTCACCATCCGCGGACGCGATTACCACTTCGTCTCGTATGAAGGGCATCCGGCGGATGTCCGCAAGCAGCTGACCTCGGCGCCACCCATGTGGTTCCTGATGGTCGAGGGACGCCGGATTCCGGTCTTCCCCTGCGAGCCGAGCCAGCCGCTGCCCGAGGTGGACGCCGCCCTGTCGGTCTGGGTGGCGGACAACGCCGTCGGACCGGCACCGGCGCCGCGGGGTGCGGGGCCCCGCACCGGGGGAGACGAGACCAGGATCAGGTGGTCCAACTGGTGGGGCACCAACTAGCTCCGCCGGCCCGTTCACGCACGCGACTTCGCGGTGCAGGTCGCACCGCCATCCCAGACCAGGAGCCAACATGTCCCCTGCCAACCCCGCGCCGAGCACGAGCCTGCGCACGCGCGTCGAGCGCCGCGTCATGGAAGCTGGCGAGGCGCTGAACCGCCGCCGCCGGGCCCGGAAGACCGGGGTCCGCGCCCGGCGGCCAGCCGTGCCTGCGCCCGTCGACGCCGAGCTGGTGCGCGCCTCCCTGGGCAGCGTCTTTCGTGAGCTGGGAGATGCCCATCGCCGGTACCGCCAGCGGACCGGGAACAGCGGGACGGCGGAGCTGCGGGCCGCCGCCCGGGCCTTCAAGGCCGAGCCGGCGCTCCCGGCGCTGGTGACGGTCGCGGCGTTCCTCGATGAACTGGGGCTGCTCCACTGGTAGGCTGACACTGCGCGGTCCGGGCCTCGGGGAGTTTCCCGTGCCCTTGCTGGGCGTCGGTTGCGCGGGACAGGCACCGGCGCCCATCGTGTATCCGACAGGGAGGAGGGAACATGCCGATCTCCGAGCGGATTGATCACGAACGGCGGTGGGTAGAAACGATCATCGAGGGCCCGGTCACCTTTGCCGATTTCGAGGCGCACTGGGGCCGGGAGCTGGCGGCTCAGGGAGAGACCTACCCGGAGCTCATCGACGGCCGGCGCGCGGCGGTGGCCTTTGACGCGCACGACGTCCGGCGGATGGTGGAGGTCCTGCGGCTCGCCGCGGCGTCGCGCCAGCTCGGGCCCACCGCCATCCTGGTGCAGAGCGACGTTGGCTTCGGCATGGTGCGCATGCTGAGCCTGCTGGTAGAGCCCTTCTGTGCCGTGCAGCCGTTCCGGGACCGCGCGAGCGCCGAGCGCTGGCTGGAGGGGCTGGGCAAGCCTGCCCCCCGGGAGCCCTGACGGGGCCGGGGTTCCGTCGCGCGAGGCCGGTGTATCTTCCCCTGTCCCCTTCCCGTTCCGAGACATGCATGGCTGACGAACCGCTGCCCCAGCAGCTCGTGGCGCTGGGCCAACTGCTGGCCGAGGTGGACTCCCGGCTGGCCAAGGCCCCGGTGGCCCCCGCGGGACTGGAACACCTGCAGCAGTCGGTGGACAACCTCCGCACCAGCATGTGGGCCATCATGCGGGTCGGGCACGGCTACGTAGCGGCGTCACGCATCGAGCGGCTCAAGCTCCGACGGGCCATTGACGGGCTCCGCGCCATCCTGCAGGACCTCGCCACCCGGCCGAACGGCGCCCTCCAGCCGGAACACAGGGAGCTCGCCGCCGTGGCGCGGGAACTCGCGGCCCGGGTTGGCGACTCCTGACGACGCACATCGCCCTGCTCCGCGGCATCAATGTGGGAGGCGCCAAGCGCGTCCCCATGGCGGACCTGCGCACCCTCGTCGGCAAGCTGGGCTACCGCGAAGTCCGCACCCTGCTGAACAGCGGCAACGTGGTCTTCACCGTCCCCCGCGGGATCCGGGGCGCGCACCACCGGCGGATTGAGGCGGCGGTGCTGGAGACGACGGGCGTGAGCTGCCGCATCACGGTGATGCCGGCAGCGGAGCTGGCCGGCATCGTCCGTGACAACCCCCTGGCCGCGGTGGCGGACAACCCGAGCCGGATGCTGGTCGCGATCCTGGCGGATGCGGCCAGCGCCGAGCTGGTGCGGCCGCTGCTCGCGCAGGACTGGGCCCCGGATGCGCTGGCGCTGGGCCGGCGCGCGGCCTATCTCTGGTGCGCGACGGGACTCCTCGAGAGCCCGCTGGCGGACCGGCTCTCCCGCCTGCTCGGGGACCGGGTCACCACCCGCAACTGGGCCACGATGCAGAAGCTCAACGCTCTCGCCGGAGGCGGCGGTGCCACCCCTGATCCGACGTCCTGAGCCGGCGCGGCGCCCGGGAAGGGCCCTGCTCATCCTCGTCGCGCTGCTCCTCCCCGCCCCCGCCTCGGCCCAGGCCGGGACCATCATCCTGGCGCGGCATGCGGAGAAGGCGGCGCCCGGCGGCGATCCGGAGCTCACCCCGGAAGGACTGCGCCGCGCGGAGGCCCTCGCGCAGGTGGTGGCGGATGTCCGCCTGGCCGCGATCTTCACCACCCAGTTCCGCCGTACCCGGCTCACCGCCGCCCCGGCCGCCCGGGCCGCGGGGATCGCACCCACCGTACTGACCGCCACCGGCAACCTTACCGAAGATGCCGCGGCGGTGGCCCGTGTCATCGATGCGCTGCCGGCCGGGGCGGCCGTGCTGGTGGTCGGGCACAGCAACACCGTGGGGCTGATCATCACCGCGCTGGGCGGCCCCGCCCTGCCCGACCTCTGCGACGGGGAGCATGCGACGCTCTTTACCCTGGTGCGCCCCGCCGATGGACCGCCGCACCTGCTCCGCTCCCGCTACGGGGCGGCGGAGCCCCCTGACGCCACCGCCTGCCATGGGGGCCGGTGACCCGGCGCCTCCGGGCTAGCGACCGCTGTCCGCCGAGGCGATGACCGCGCGGATGTCCGCGGCCCAGCCCGGCGCATCCTCGGGCGGCCGGAAGGACCAGGAGACGCGGGACTGCCCGCTCCCCGAACTGATGATTACCCGGTCCCCCTCGCGGCGAACCTCGTTCGCCTTGCGACTCGCGGCACCGAGATCGAGGCCCACCTTCCCGTTCTTGTGCACGAACACCGAGCGCGCCGTGACGATGATCGACGCGTCGCGGTCCTCCCACCGGTTGCTCCGGGTGCTGCGGCTGTAGTAGGTGTAGCGGAACACCTGGTCGTCGGCACGGCGCACCACCCCCTCGGCCGCGAAGCGCTGCTCCAGCTCCGCCGGCAAGGCGCCGGTGGACTCCTTGCAGCCGGCGAGGAGCAGCAGCCCCAGCAGGATCCTCCGCGTCATTCTTCCACCCCCCTCAGGACCGGGACCGCGGCGGCGATGGCGTCGTGGCTGCCGGTGAGCGCCACCAGGTCTCCCGCCGACAAGCGTTCATGGGCCTCCGGGAACGCCACCTTTTCATCGCCCCGCAACAGGGCCACGATGGTGGCCCCGGTCAGGCCGCGCAGGTTGATCTCGCCCAGGGTCTTGCCCGCGGCCTGGCTGACCGGCCCGACCCGCACCGGCTCGAAGTCGCCCAGCCCGGGCAGCAGTTTCCGTACGATGTCGATCTTGGGATCCTCGACGTGGGACTGCTTCGCCAGCGTGGCCACCACCAGCTCCGCCCCGGCGCGGAAGTGCCCGAAGAGGTCGGAGGCGCGGCGCCAGAACAGGATGCCGAACAGCGCCAGCACCAGCGTCAGCACCACCAGACCGCTGAGGGGCGGCAGGAAGGGCTGGGTCACGACGATCACCGGGCCGGCGGTCGCGAGGATGGCGGCCACCTGGACCGCGAGCCGGAGCACCTGCCGCGGCGAGCGCCCGTTGTCCACCCGGCCGCTCCCCGGCGAGGGAATGGCGATCTCCGCCAGCTCCGCGCCGAGCGCGGACGTCACCCGCAGCAGGCCGAACAGGAACGGGCTGGCGAGCGCGGCGGTCACCAGGCCCACCAGGAAACTGGCCAGGCCGGCGGAGGCACCGCGGCCAAGCAGCGCCTCCGCGATCCGGTCGCGGAGGGTCGCGCCGGCAATGATCAGCGCCATGATGGCGATCGCGTCCACCAGGAGCCACCGCGCCGAGCGCCGGACGCTGGCCCAGGGCGAGCGACCGACCGGCGCCTGCCGCAGCGCCTCGACCCAGGCGCCGTAGAGGCTGGTCACCATCTGGACCCGGTGCGGCAGCCGGCGGTCCACCCACTGGGCGAACGGGTCGGCGGCCGTGGCCAGCCGACCGGACACGAGCGCCGTCGCGACCGAGACGGCCACCATGGCCGAGATGAAGGTGTCGGGCACGACCGCGAAGCTGGTTCCCACGGCGGCGAGGATGAAGGAGAACTCGCCCACCTGCGCCATGGAGAGGCCGGCCCGCACCGCGGTGCGGAGCGGCCGGCCGGAAAGGAAGACCCCGATGGTGACGGCGACCGGCTTGCCCACCAGCACCAGGGCGAGCACCCCCAGCACCAGCCCCCAGGCACCGGCCAGGACCCGCAGGTCGAGCAGCATGCCGGTGGCTACGAAGAAGATCGCGGCGAAGACGTCACGGAGCGGCCGGATCTCCGCGGCCACGGTACGTCCCGCCCCTGACTCCGCCACCAGCAGCCCGGCAATGAAGGCCCCGAGCGCGACGGAGAATCCGGTGTAGGCGGCCAGGAAGGACATGCCGAAGGCGAAGCCAACCATGCTGACCAGCATCGTTTCCGGCTTCCGCAGCCGGATGACCCGCTGGGCCGCCCGCGGCACCAGCATGAGCCCGATGACCAGGAACAGCGCCAGGACGACGATCAGCCGGCCCACCACCGTGATGAAGGCGGTGCCCGAGAGTCCTTCGCCCGACGCGGTCGCGGTGAGCAGCGCGATGATGAGCATCGCCGCCAGGTCCTCGAACAGGGCCAGGCTGAAGACGGTGTCGCGCAGCACCGGGTCCGCCGGCCGGTCCTCGAGGATCTTGGCGAGGATCATGGTGCTGCAGACCGCCACCGCGCCGCCCAGGAAGAGGCTGCCGAGGACCGGCCAGCCGAAGGCCTGCCCGGTCGCGAAGCCGAGGGCCAGCATCAGGCCGATCTCGATCAGCGCGGCGAGCGACGCGGCCGGCCCCACCCGGAGCAGGCGCCCCACCCGGAAGTCGAGGCCGATATGAAACATGAGGAGGATCACGCCCAGCTCGGAGAGCAGGCGGATGCTCTCCTCGTCCGACACCCAGTTGGGCGGGACACTGGGCCCGACCAGCACCCCCGCCACGAGGTACCCCGCC
>JAEUJI010000030.1 GCA_016794805.1 Gemmatimonadota bacterium | reverse complement strand
GGAGGGCGTGGAGCTGGCGGCCCAGCTGTTCCTGAACGGGGGGCATTCGCTCTACGCCAACTACGCCTACACCCGGGCCACCTACCAGAGTGAGGCGGAGATCTTCAGCATCCGGGAGGACTTCGGGGGCGAGAATGAGGTGGTTGCCGGCGATGAAATGCCGCTGGTCCCCAATCACCAGTTCAAGCTCGGGGCCTCGGTGCAGCTCCCGTCCGGCTTCTTTGCCGGGGCGGACGGGCGTTACATCGGCAGCCAGTGGCTCCGCGGCGACGAGGCCAACGAGGAGCCCAAGCTGGATGACTACTTCGTCACTGACGCCCGGCTGGGCTGGCGGGGCAAGGGGTGGGAGATCGTGGCGGTGGGCAACAACATCTTCCAGAAGAAGTACGCGGCGTTCGGCACGTTCAACGTAAACCAGGGGGCGGGGGATGTCTTGGAGCGATTCCTGACCCCGGGATTCAAGCGCGTTGTCCGCCTTGTTGTCCGGCGCAGCTTCGGGGGCGGCGACGACTGACGCCCGTCCCGATGTCCTGACCTCCATCGGGCGGGGTTGGACCACGCGGGGCAGGGGACGAGAGTCTCCTGCCCCGTGTGGGTGTTTGGGCTCGAACCGGTCATGCAGGTCGGTCACAGGGTCTTCGCCGCCCACCCCGCGCCCGACTCCCACCCGAATGCGATTTTCCGCGCGCCCTCACCCATTTGCCGCCGGCTCTCAAACCGTTTCGCGGGGTCCATCGGCCGCTCACCCCGGATTCGCAGGGCTTCAGGGTGCCGCTCCGCGCCTCCGCGTCTCCGCGTGCGACCCTGTCGAGGGCGGGGCAGGCGCCCCGCCCCCACCCACGTCCTCGCCGAGCCGCCGAGCCGGCGAGTCAGTGGCATCCGCCCCCGCCGGTGGGTACCTTTTCGGCGGCCAAGCGGCCCCGAATTCCCCCCCGAAAGAGGTCATAGCGTGCGCATTGCGGTCTGTCTCAAGCGCGTCCCCGACACCACCGCCCGGATCGTCATTGCGGCCGACGGCAAGTCGATCGACGAGACCGGCGTCAAGTTTGTCGTGAACCCGTACGACGAATACGCCATCGAGGAAGCGCTCAAGCTCAAGGAAGCCGCCGGCGCCGGCGAGACCGTCGCCATCTGTCTCGGCGGCGATGCCGCCCAGGAGACCCTCCGCACCGCCCTGGCCATGGGGGTGGACCGGGCGGTGCTGCTGCAATCCGCCGCCGGCTCCGACGGCCTCGAGGTGGCCCGCGCCCTCGCCGCCGAACTCAAGGGGGGGAACTTCGACCTGATCCTCTTCGGCAAGCTGGCGGTGGACGACTACAACCACCAGGTCGGCCCCATGGTGGCCGAGCTGCTGGAGCTCCCCTGCATTACGTCGGTGGCGCACCTCACGGTGGCGAATGGCGCGCTGGAGGCGGAGCGGGAGATCGAGGGCGGCATCGAGGTCTCCACCGCGAGCCTGCCCGCGGTGCTCACCTGCGACAAGGGCCTCAACAGCCCCCGGCTCCCGAGCCTCAAGGGGATCATGGCCGCCAAGAAGAAGCCGCTCGAGGTAAAGCCCGTGACCCTCGGCGCCGGCAGCCTCACGCTGCTCGGCCTCTCCCTGCCGCCGGACCGGAAGCCGGGCCAGATCGTCGGCGAAGGCGCCGACGCAGTCCCCGCCCTGGTCAAGCTCCTCCGTGAAGAAGCGAAGGTGATCTGATGACCCGCATCCTCGCGGTCGCGGAGCAGCGGGATGGCGCGCTGCGGAAGGTCTCCCTGGAGGTCGTCTCGGCGGCACGGCGGCTCGCCGATGCCATGGGAGGCACGGTGGACGTGGTGGTGATCGGTTCCGGCCCGGTGAGCGGCAGCGACCAGCTGGCACGCTTTGGCGCGGACAAGGTGCTCACCGCCACCCACCCGGACTTTGCGCTCTACCAGCCTGACGGCTATGCCGCCACGGTGGCCGCCGCCGCCCAGGGCGCCGCGGTGGTCCTCTTCGCCGCCACCGCCACCGGCCGCGACCTGGCGCCGCGGGTGGCGGCCCGGCTCGGCACCGGGTTGGCCACCGACGTGACCGCGCTGGCCGTCGAGGGCGGCAAGGTCATCGCCACCCGGCCAGTGTACGCCGGCAAGGCGCTGGCGCGAGTGCGGCTCGACGGAACCCCAGCCATGGCCACCATCCGGCCCAACACCATCGCCGCGACGGAATCCCCCAAGGCGGGGACGGCGGAGAACCTGCCGGTGCCGGCGTTCGCCGCCCGGGTGAAGGTCACACAGGTGAAAGCCCCGGCCACCGCCGCGCTGGATGTGGCGGAGGCGCCGATCGTGGTCTCCGGCGGCCGCGGGATGAAGGAGCCGGCCCACTTCGCGCTGCTGGAAGCGCTGGCCGCCGCGCTGGGCAACGCGGCCGTCGGCGCCAGCCGCGCGGTGGTGGATGCCGGCTGGCGGGACCATGGCGCCCAGGTGGGGCAGACCGGCAAGACGGTGAGCCCCAACCTGTACGTGGCGGTGGGCATCTCCGGCGCCATCCAGCACCTGGCCGGGATGCGCACCGCCAAGACCATCGTGGCCATCAACCGCGACAAGGACGCCCCGATCTTCAAGGTGGCGGACTACGGCATCGTGGGAGACCTCTTCGAGATCGTCCCCCGGCTTACCGCCGAGGTGAAGAAGCTCCGGGGAGAGGGCTAGTCCGCTGACTCCTCCCCGCGGGCGACTGCTGCAGATCCTCGGCGTCGCCTTCGGCATCGCCGTCATCGTGGGCAACAGCATCGGCGTCGGGATCCTCCGCACCCCGGGCGATGTGGCCCTGCACCTCCCCAGCACCCCCTGGTTCATCGGCGTGTGGATCGCGGGCGGCGTGTACGCGCTGCTCGGCGCACTCACGCTGGCGGAGCTGGGCGCCATGATTCCCGAATCGGGGGGACAGTACGTCTTCAGCCGCCGGGCCTTTGGGGATTACGCCGGCTTCATGATCGGGTGGAGCGACTGGATCTCCACCTCCGCCTCCCTCGCCGCCGTCACCATCTCCGTGGGGGATTACAGCGACGTCCTGTGGCCGGCGCTCGCCGGCCATTCGGTGGCCATCGCGGTGACGCTGGTGGTGGTGCTGGCCCTCATCCAGGCCCGCGGCATCCGCGCCGGCGACCTGACCCAGCAGGTCACCAGCCTGGTCAAGACCCTGGTGCTGGTGGGGCTGGCGCTGGTCTGCTTCTTCGCGCCGGGGAGCGGCGACGCCACGACCGCCGCGCCCACGCCGGCGACGATGGCGCTGGGCCTCGCGCCGCTGGTGCTGGCCCTCCAAGGGGTCATCTACACCTACGACGGCTGGAACGGGATGCTCTACTTCAGCGGCGAGGTGAAGAACCCCGGCCGCGACATCCCCCGGGCGATGGCGGGTGGGGTGCTGGCGGTGATCGCCATCTACCTGCTGCTCAACCTCGCCTTCCTGCACGTGCTGCCGCTCGGGCGGATGGCTGGGGAGGAGCTGGTGGCGGCCACGGCGGCGCGGGAGATCTTCGGCGAGAACGGGGACAAGGTGGTGCGCGCGGTGCTGATCGTCTCCCTCACCAGCGCGGCCAACGCCATCCTGCTGATGGGGTCGCGGCTGCCCTACGGGCTGAGCCGGGACGGGCTGGTCTGGCGGGGCCTCTCCGGGGTGAATCCGGGCGGGACCCCGCTGGCGTCCCTCGGGCTCACGGTCCTGGTCACCACGGCCCTGCTGCTGACCGGCACCTTCGACCAGATCCTGGCGCTGGCGGCGTTCTTCTTCGTGGTCAACTACATCATGTCGTTCCTCTCGGTGCTGGTGCTCCGCCGGAAGGAACCGGACACCCCGCGTCCCTACCGCGCCTTCGGCTACCCCGGGGTCACGATCCTGCTTCTGCTCTGCTCCATCGGGTTCCTGGTCAGCGCCGTCCTGGGAGATAGCCGCAACAGCCTCTTTGCCCTGGGCCTGCTGGTGGCGAGCTACCCCGTGTTCCGGCTGCTGCGGCAGTAGCGTCGGTCCGTCGGCCCATCCCCTTGCCCAGCAGATTATAGATGATTATCTATATATCGTTCTATTGCCGGAGGGCCGATGACGCGACTCGGAGTGGAGCAGCGGGCACGGATCGCCAAGGCGCTGGCCGACGACCGCCGGTTCGGCATCCTCGAGGCCATCGCCCGGACGGAGGAGCTCTCCTGCCGGGAGCTTGTGGAGCGGCTGCCGATCGCCCAGGCGACGGTCTCGCATCACCTGAAGGAGCTGGCCAACGCCGGGCTGATCGCGGTGCGTCAGGAGGGGCAGTGCCGCTTCTACCAGCTTCGGACCGACACCGTCGCGGAATACCTGCGGCAGGTGGAGCGCCGGCTGCTGGGCCGCCGGGTCCCGGCCTGAACTGCCATGGAGGGAACCTCCCGAGTCACCCGGGAGTTGGCAGTGGCGGAAGTAAATAGATGATCATCGATGTACTCATGGGCGGCGGGGTCGCCGCCGGATGGCTGTCGTACCTCAGGAGAGGATCATGAAGACCGATATGGAGTTGCAGGTCACCGACGCGAACTTCGCCGCCGAGGTGGAACAGGCCGAGGGTCTGGTGCTGGTGGACTTCTGGGCCACCTGGTGCGGCCCCTGCCGGGCCGTCGCCCCGGTGATCGAGAAGCTGGCCGAGGACTACGCCGGGAAGGTGAAGGTGCGGAAGCTCGACACCGACGCCAACCAGGCCACCGCCATGCGCTACAACATCCGCTCGATCCCGACCATCCTGCTGTTCAAGGGCGGGAAGCCGGTGGACGTGGTGGTGGGTGCCGATCCCCGGCTGCGCGGCATCCTGGACGCCAAGATCGCCAAGCTCAGCGCCTGATCAGTCCGCGCCCTCGACCTTCGGGGGCTTGAAGCCCTGCAGCATCGAATCCACCCGTCCCGCCAGCCGGGCCGCGACCGCGGCCCGGCTGGTGTCTCCCGCCGCAATCAGGTCGCTCAGCGAGAGCGGATCCGCGTCCATGTCGTACAGCTCCACCTCCGCCGGCTGGGTGGTGTTCCCCTTTGCGTCCTTCTGGGACCGGATCAGGTGATTCCCCTCCGCCAGGATCGCCTGCCAGGTCTTCCCCGGCCGCCGCAGCTCCGCGTACACCGGTGAGATCGGCGCCGGCGTGCCCCACGACTCCCAGGTCGGGCGCAGCGAGGTGCCGGGGATCCGGTCCTCGTCCCTGATCCCGGCCAGGTCCATCAAGGTGCGCGGCAGGTCCCGGAGGGAGACCACCTGCTGCACCCGCATCCCCTGCGGCAGCTTCGGGGAAATCACGATCAGCGGCACCTGGAGCAGCTGGCGGTAGAGGCTGTTGCCGTGGCCGAACAGCTCGTGCTCGCCGAAGTGCTCCCCGTGATCCGAGCTGATCACCACCACCGTGTTCTCCAGCTGTCCCTGCGCCTCCAGCCCCTTGAGCAGCCGGTCCAGCTCGGCGTCGAGCCAGGCGATGGCGCCGTCGTAGGCGTTGAGCGCCTGCGCCGCCTCGTCGGGGCTGGGCGCCGCCTTGATGTTCTCGCTCTCCCGCGGCTTGTAGGGCGGCTGGTCGGCCGGGGTGAAGCGGCGGTCGTACGGTTCCGCCGGGAGATAGGGGAAGTGCGCGTCGTAGTAGTTGAGGAAGGCGAAGTACGGCCGGTCGCCGAGGCTGCCGGTCCAGCGCAGGAAGTCGTCGGTGACGGTCGGGGCCAGCTTGCGGCCGAAGTTGTCGTGGTTGTCGAGCAGCTTCTCCCGTCCGGGCATGATGATGCGGTACTTGAGCCAGCGCCCGAAGCCGGAGTGGAACACCAGCCGTGACCAGGTGTCCGGGGTGTCCTCGAAGTGGAGGAAGCCGCGGCCCAGCCCGAGCTGCCGCCCGACATAGCCGTAGTTGGCCACGAACCCGCCGGTGACCCAGCCATGATCCGCCATCACCTCGGCGATCACCGGGTGGGTGCCGTCCAGCGGGGCGCGGAACCCGGCGGTGAGCTCATACGGGTACCGTCCGGTGAACATCGTGGCGTGGCTCGGCAGGGTCCAGGGCGCGGTGGCCATGGCCCGCTCGAACAGCACCCCCTTCTGGGCCCACTCCTCGAGGTGTGGCGTGGTCTTCCGGTCGTACCCGCTCACGCTGAGGCTGAAGTCCCGCACGGTGTCGAGGATGATGAGCACCACGTTGGGCCGGTCGCCACGGGCTCCCTGCTTCGCGAGAAAGGCCGACTCGACCCGCTTCCGCAGCAGCGGCTGTCCGATGGCCAGGCCGAGCGCCACGACGGCCAGCACCGGGAGGCTCCAGGCCATCGCCTTCCGGACCCCCGCTTCCCGCGGCCCCGCAAAGCGGGCCAGCGCCACCCCGACGCCGATGGAGAGCAGGTACGCCGCCGAATCGTGGATCCGGGTCTGGATCAGGATCAGGCTCAGCGCGCCCATGAAGGCGAAGATCCCGAACTGGGTCTTCCAGCCGAAGCGCTGCGGATGCCACCGCGCCAGCAGCCAGACGATTGCCGCGAGCACGCCGAACCAGACCAGGTTGGCGGCGACGGGCAGCCACCAGGCGTCGGCGTCGAGCCGCACGTTCTGCCGGATGATGAACATCCGGACCGCGGGGAGCTGGTAGAGCGTGCCTTCGAGCAGTCCGCAGGCCAGCGCGAACCAGAGGGCCAGGAGCCAGGGATTCGGGGAACGCCGAGTCATCATCCGTCCGGGGAGGGGGTGGGACGCGCCGGTCAGGTGAAATAATCGTGCCCACCGGAAGTTCTGGTGGGGCAAGCAGTTGAGGGGCGCCGCCTGGCGCCTGGGTGCCGCACCTGTAGGGTAATCGCGGCAGCCCGGGCTAGCGGTGAGCGCTGACCAGCCGCCGGATCCGCCGCGCCCCTTCCTCGACCGCCGCCTGCTCCGGCCCGAAGGAGAAGCGGGCGTACTGCCGGAAGCGCGAGGGGCGGCCGCTCCGCCGCTTGCCGGGGTTGATATCGAAGAACTCCCCGGGCACGCAGATGACCTTCTCCTTGAGCGCCGCCTTGAAGAACGACATGCCATCCGCGATCGGCTCGGGCAGGGCCGAGAGGTCGGCCCAGCAGTAGAAGGTCCCGTCGGGGTCCAGATCCAGCCGCATCCCGGCCTGTTCCAGCGCTGACTTGAGGATGTCCTTCTTGGCCCGGAAGGCGGTGCGGATCGCGGCGGTCTCCGCCTGCACCACGTCGGGGCTGAGCAGCGGCACCGCGGAGCGCTGCAGCGGCTTGCTGCCACCGCCGTCGAGGAAGCTGCCGGTGCTGGAGACGGCGTCAATCACCGCCCGCGGCCCTACAATCCAGGTGCAGCGCCACCCCGGATAGCGCCAGTTCTTGGTGAGGCCGTCAAAGATGACCACCGGGTCGCGGTCCACGTCCTCGACGTAGCGGGCGGCGGAGACGATGCCGCCCTCCGGCCCCTCGGGCCAGATGTAGTGGGAGTAGAACTCGTCCAGCAGCAGCGCGCAGGCCAGTTCCCGCGCGGTGGCCACCCCGCGCTCCAGCTCGGCGCCGCGGATGACCCGCCCGGTGGGGGTGGTGGGATTGGAGAGCAGCAGCGCCGAGAGGCCGCGGCCGGTGATCTCGCGGCGCAGGTCGTCCACCGAGAACTCGTAGCCGCGGGCGCCGTCCAGCAGGATGGGGATGGAGCTGAACAGCTTGAAGATGTCCAGCAGCTCCTCGTACGCGGTGTAGTCGGGGAGGAAGTGGCCCAGGTTGATCTCCCCGAGCGCGGCCACCGCCCGGGTCAGGCTGGCCCGGCCGCCGCCGCAGATGCAGACGTTGCGCTCCGTGTACTGGGACGGCTTCCCCTGCCGGAAGAGGTGGTTGTACAGCTGGGCCACCGCCTGCCGCAGCTCCGGAATGCCGGGGACGGGGGCGTACTCCTGGTCGTCCAGGGCGATCTCGACCGCGTCCACCCGGGGCGGGGCGCCGGGCAGGGGGCCGGTCTCCGGCATCCCCTGGCCCAGGTTGCACCAGTCGGGATGGCCGTAGCGGTAGCCGTGCCGGGCGGCCTCCGCCATCACATAGATGACGCCGGTGATGGGGACCGGCCGGACGCCGGGGATCTGGGGTGGGTGCTTGGGTGGGGTGGAAGATAAGGCGGTTTGGCGGTTAGGCGGTTGGGCGGTTCGTCCTGCCGTCCTGCCGTCCTGCCGTCGTCCCGCCCTACCGCCCTACCGCCCTACCGCCCTTATATTCCCGCACCCCACCCGGCATCTCTTGAGGACCTGACACCCGTGACCCCGATTCTCCCCCGTCGGCATCAGCGGTCGCTGCCGCTTGATCAGCTCATCCGTGCCGAGGCGCCCGGCGCCGAGGCGCTGGAGATGGATGTCGTCTTCGTGGGGGCGGGGCCCGCGGGGCTGGCCGGCGCCATCGAGCTGGCGCGGCTGGTGCGGCAGGAGCAGGCCGCGAACCCGGGCTTCCCGGAGCTCAACATCGCCGTGCTGGAGAAGGCCGGGAGCCTCGGGGAGCACAACCTCTCCGGCGCGGTGGTGAATCCCCGTGCTTTCCGTGAGCTCTTCCCCGACAGGCAGGATGCCGACTTTCCCTTCCGTCAGGCGGTAAACGGGGAGGCGGTCTACTTCCTCTCCCAGTCGGGGTCGTTCCGGATCCCGACCCCGCCCACGATGCACAACGCCGGCTACTACACGGCCTCGCTCTGCGAGATCGTGCGCTGGCTGGGGGAGCAGGCGGAGGCGCTGGGGGTGAACATCCTCCCCGGATTTCCCGCTGATGCGCTGCTGGTGGAGGGCCAGGCGGTGCGCGGGGTCCGCACCACGCCCACGGGGCTCGACCGCGCGGGCCAGCCGGCGGACGGCTACCAGGAGCCGACCGACATCACCGCCCGGGTCACGGTGCTGGCCGAGGGCACCCGGGGCACCCTGGGGCAGGGGTGGCGCGAGTGGCAGCGGGTGCACTCGGAGAATCCCCAGATCTTCGCCCTGGGGGTCAAGGAGGTCTGGAAGGTGAAGCGGCCGCTCGACCGGGTCATCCACACCCTGGGCTGGCCGCTGCCCAGCAGCGCCTTCGGCGGGACCTTCCTATATCCGCTGGGCCGGGAGATGGTGTCCCTCGGCATCGTCGTGGGGCTCGACTACCGGGAGGCAAACCTCGACGTGCACCAGCTGCTGCAGCGGCTCAAGCTGCACCCGCTGGTGCGGCCCTGGCTCGAGGGTGGGGAGCTGCTCGAGTGGGGCGCCAAGACCATCCCCGAGGGGGGCTACTACGCCCTCCCCGCGCGGCGGTCCGGGGATGGGATCCTGATGGCGGGCGACACGGTCGGCTTCGTGGACGTGCCCTCGCTCAAGGGGATTCACTACGCCATGCAGTCGGGAATGTACGCCGCCCGCGCCGCCTTCCAGGCGCTCAAGGCCGGGGACACCGGGGCCGCGTCCCTGGCCGCCTACGACCGGATGATCAACGAGAGCTACATCGTCGCGGACATGCACCGCACCCGTAACATGCGGCTGGCGTTCAAGGACGGCATGATGCTCGGCGGGATGAAGGCCGGCCTGATGACGCTGACCGGCGGCACCTTCCCCGGCAGCCGGATCCCGATGCACGAGGACGCGGAGCGGGAACGGGTGGCCGCCGCCGCGACGCCGTTCACCCCCGACGGGACGCTGACGGTCAGCAAGGTGGACGCCGTCTTCAAGTCGGGGAACGCCACCCGCGACACCATTCCGCAGCATCTTCTCGTGGGGCCGGACATCTCCGGGGAGGTCGCCGACTTCTACGCGGCGCTCTGCCCCGCCGGCGTGTATGAGCGGGTGGGGGACACCCTCCGGGTGAATGCCCCCAACTGCGTGGACTGCAAGGCCACCGACGTGCTGGGCCCGCGCTGGACCCCGCGCGAAGGCGGCAGCGGTCCCAAGTACCGCCTGATGTAGATGACGGAAGGCTACCAGCACTCGCGGCGGCGGTCCCGCGCCATCAGTGGCGCCGCGCCCCTGCCGCCCCCGCGCGAGCTGCCGGTGTGGCGGCGGCTGCTGCTCCCTCCCGATCCCCTGCAGCTGGACGCGGGGGCGGAGGGGGAGCTGCTGGTGGCGCGGGTGCGGACAGTGCTGATCCTGTTGCTGCTGCCCATCCCCTTCATCAACATGGCGCTCGACCCCGGGAACCGGGCGGCGTCCGTCATCGGACTCGCCGCCGGGGTGCTGGCGCTGACCCTTGCGCTGGGCGCCCAGCTGCTGCTGCGGCGTGACTTCTACCGGCCCTGGGTGGGACTGGCAACCAGCCTGCTGGACGTCACCTGCGTGAGTGCCGGGCTCGCCGCCTTCCTGGCCGTGGACCAGGCCATCGCCACCGTCAACAGCCGGCTGCTGTTCGAGGTGTACTTCATCGCCATCGGCGCCACCGCGCTCCGCTACGACTCCCGGGTGAGCCTCGCCGCCGGCGCGATGGCGATCCTCCAGTACGTCGTGGTGGTCCTCGTGGCGTACCACCGCTTCGACGTTTCCAACCCGCTGCTCGACCACCGCGGCTACGGCGCCTTCGACTGGGCCACGCAGGTTTCCCGGCTGGTGCTGCTCGGCGTCACCACCCTGCTCGCGGCGGGGATCGTGCTGCGCAGCCAGCGGCTGCGGCGGCAGTCGCGCAGCGACCGGCTCACCGGGCTCCCCAACCGGAGCTTCTTCGATGACCGGGTGGCCGCCGAGCTGTCCCGCGCCCGGCGCTACGGCACCCCGGTGGCGCTGCTGATGATCGACGTGGACCACTTCAAGCGCTTCAATGACACCCACGGCCACGCCGCGGGGGATGTGGCGCTCAAGGCGGTGGCCTCGACACTGCAGGAGGCCACTCGCCAGAGCGACATCGTGGTGCGCTACGGCGGCGAGGAGTTCGTGGCCCTGCTGCCGGACCTGTATCCGGTTGCCGCCACGGAGCGGGCCGAGATGCTGCGGCACCTGATCGAGGAGATGCCGATCGGCCTCCCCCGGCGGAGCGAGGTGGCCCGGATCACGATCAGCATCGGGGTGGCGGCCTACGGTTACGACGGGACTCAGGCAGAAGACCTGCTGGACCGGGCAGATGCCCGACTCTTCCAGGCCAAGGAGGGGGGCCGCAACCGGGTGGTAGGGCCGCCGCCCGAAGCCGAGGCATTCGTAATCGAGCGCCGGGCCAGTGGCGGCCACGGCAGCAGCGTCCAAAGTATTATGGAGTAATAAGTTGGCTTAGTGACAAGGGCCACTGACCTGCGCAGGTCCGGCTGTCACATTCGAGGACAGCGCCGAGCCCACCCCATGGCCCGGTTCTTCCTTCGCTTGCCTCCCGATTCCCGGACGTAGCGGGCCAATCGGGGCCAGGGAGGCCAGGTGCACCTCAATCAATGGCGGGCAATCCCCGCCGGACTGCTGCTCCTTGTCGCCTGCGGCGGCGGGGCGAAGGACCCCGTGGGTCCGGGTCCCACCGGCTCGCTCCAGGTGGCGGTGAGTGGCCTCCCCGGCGGCACCGCAGGCCGGGTCACGGTGACCGGGCCCGCGGGATACACCCGCGCCGTCTCCGCGAGCACCCAGATCAATGGCCTGACCGAGGGCGCCTATCGGGTGAGCGCCGGCTACGTGAATGCCGCCGGCCAGACCTGGACCGCCACCCCGGCGCCGGACAGCGTCTTCGTCGCCGCGCACGACACGGTGGCGGTGGCGGTGGCCTACAGCGGCGGGCCGGCCACCAACCTCAACCTCACCGTGGCGGGCACCCAGCTCATCCAGAGCAGCCAGCGCGCCGACGGCAGCATCCCGATGGTCGGGGGCCGGGACGCGATGCTCCGGGTCTTCGTCGTCGCCAACGGCGGCAACAGCTATCAGGTCGCGGTCCGGGTGCGGCTCTTCCAGGGCGGCGTGGTCGTGGACTCGCTCGACGTCACCCGCACCGCCGCCGGCGTCCCGCTCACGGCGGACACGGCGAGCCTGGCCGGCAGCTGGAACGTCCTGATCCCCGGCGCGCGGGTCCTCACGGGCATGAGCTACCAGGTGGAGGTGGATCCCCTCGATGCGGTGGCGGAGACCGGCGAGGGCGACAACCGCTGGCCGGGGGGCGGCGCCACGCAGGCCGTCACGGTGCAGAACGTGCCGCTCTTCAGCCTTCGCTTCGTGCCGGTGGAGCAGTCGGTGAACGGGCTGGTGGGCCAGGTCAACAACGGGAACCGCAATGCGTTCATCGACCCGACGCGGCAGATGTTCCCGCTGGGGCAGGTGGACGTGGACGTCCGCAGCACGTACACCACCAGCGCCCCGGCCTACCAATCGGACGACGGCAACAACGCCTGGGGCCAGACCCTGGGGGAGATGAGCGCCCTCCGCGCCACCGATAACAGCACCCGCTACTACGCCGGGATCATCCAGGTGACCTACGGTGGCGGCATCGCGGGGCTGGGCTATATCGGGGCACCAATGTCGGTCTCCTGGGACAAGAGCGGCAGCGCCCCGGGCGTCATCGCCCACGAGCTGGGACACAACTTCGGCCGGAACCACGCCCCCTGCGGCAATCCCTCCGGACCTGACCCGGGCTATCCCTATCCCAACGCCCAGATCGGCGCCTGGGGGCTGGACCTCCCCGGGCTCGCGCTCAAGTCCCCCACGGCGTACGTGGACCTGATGAGCTACTGCAACCCCGACTGGGTGAGTGACTACACCTATCTCGCGGTGCTCAACGCCCGCGGCACCGCCCCGGCGATGGAGCAGGCCGTGCCGGCGCCGGCGCGGGGGCTCCTGGTCTGGGGCCGCATCGTGGCCGGGAACGTGATTCTCGAGCCGGCCTTCGTGGTGCAGGCGGCGCCGCGGCTCCCGCGCCGTGCCGGTCCGCACCGGGTGGAGGGCTTCGACGCCGCCGGCCGGCCGGTGTTCGGCCTGAGCTTCGAGGGAGACCTGGTCACCGACCTCCCCCGCGGCGAGGAACGGCACTTCGCCTTCGTGGTGCCGCTCTCGGCTGCCGAGGAGGGACGCCTCGCCGGTCTCCGGCTGGTGGGCCATGGGCTGACCGCGGTACGGGTATCGCACGCGGCGCTCGTCAGCGGTGTGCCGGCGCCGGCCCTGGTCAGCGCGGCCCGGGTGGGGAACCGGCTCGGCGTCTCCTGGAGCGCCGCCTATCCGATGGCGCTGGTGCGGGACGCGCAGAGCGGCGAGGTGCTCGCCTTTGCCCGCGGGGGCCAGGCCCAGCTGGCCGGGGTCGGGGGCGCGGTGACGGTGGAGCTGAGCGATGGCGTCCGGAGCCTGCCGCGGGTGACGCTGCAGCGGCCCTGACCCGCCGCGATTAGCCTTGAGCATCCCGCGCCAAGGCCGCACCGTACCGACCGAGTCACTTTCCTCCGACCGGCGGCTTCCCGCCCTCGACGGACTCCGGGGCGTCGCCATCCTGCTGGTCTTCGGCTACCACCTGGCGCTCTTCGGCGGGTGGGCCCCCGGCACGGCGGTGGACCGCGCCCTCGCCGGGCTGCTGCTGCACGGCTGGATCGGGGTGGATCTCTTCTTCGTCCTCTCCGGCTTCCTGATCACTGGCATCCTGCTGGACACCCGCGGCCGCCCCGGCTGGCTCAAGCGCTTCTACCTCCGCCGCATCCTCCGGATCGTGCCGCCATACTACGCCGCGCTCGCGGCGCAGCTCGTGGTGCTCGCCGCGCTGGGGCAGCTGGACCGGGCCCGCCTCGGCTGGACGGCGAGCTGGCTGACCAATCACTTCGTGGCGCGGGAAGGGTGGGACGCCCTCGCCACCAGCATGCACCACTACTGGTCGCTCGCGGTAGAGGAGCAGTATTACCTGCTCTGGCCGGCGCTCGCGGCGCTGCTGCCGCGGGGCGCCCTCCGCTGGACGGCGGCGCTGCTGCTGCTGGGCGCCGGCGTGGCACGGGTGATCCTGGCGCAACGGGGCATGGAGGTGGGCGCCTACGTGCTGCTCCCGGCGCGGATGGACGGGCTGGCGGTCGGCGCGCTGCTGGCGATCGCGGTGCGGGGGCCCGGCGGGCTGGCCGCCACGGCGCGCGGGATGCGCATCCCCGCGGCCGTCTCCATCCTGATCCTGGCGGCCATCCTGATGGTCCGGGGAGAGCTGCGCTACGGCGATCCCTTCATGCTCTCCTTCGGGCTCAACGCGCTGATGGTCGTTTCCGGTGGGGTGATGCTGCTCTGCCTGGCGCAGGGCACCCGCCACTGGCCCACCCGCTGGCTCGAGTCACGGCCCCTCACCCAGCTCGGGAAGTACAGCTACGCCCTCTACCTCTGGCACCAGCCGGTGATCCTCGCGCTCTCCGGGCTTGGCCTCACGGCGACTGCGCTGCCGCCGGTGCTCGGCTCGCGGCTTCCGGGGATGCTGCTGCTGGCGCTGGTGGCGGGGGCGGTCACCCTTGGGCTTGCGCTGCTGAGCTGGCGGCTGGTGGAGGGGCCGGCATTGCGGCTCAAGGATCGGGTGGCGGGATAGCTGGCCTGACGGCTCGGCGGCTCGGCGGCTCGGCCGAAGCTAGTTATTTCGACGGCGTAACGCCCGGTGCAGCCCCCCTGTGAGCTGTCCAGCGCGAGCGACATGTCCGGCCAGCAGGCGCCACTCTTCCTCTCCGATGATGCCGAGATCACGTGCCAGCAGGATCAGGTACTCGATCTCCGAAAGCGAACCCAGCGCAATCGCGGTGAATCGCGCCAGCTCTCGGGTGCCGCTCCGCGCGCTACCCTCAACAAGATTGGCGGCCGCGGAGTAGGCGGCGCGGCGTGCTTGGCTCACGAGCCCGTAACGTTCCTCACGTGGCCAACTCCCCGTGGCCCGGTAAAGCAGGACAGCGAGTTCATGACAGGCTTTCCACGCTTCGAGTCGTTCATATGGCGGACCGGGTGGTTGCTTGGACATTCCACACGATGCCGTCCCTGACGCCGAGCGGGTACCCGAATCGCTGCACTGCGGACCCTTATCTTGCCGCCGAGCCGCCGAGCCGCCGAGCCGCCGAGCCGCCGAGCCGCCGAGCCGCCGAGCCGCCGAGCCGCCGAGCCGCCCCCTACCGCAGCAACTCCTCCAGCCGCACCGCGGTCTCGGTCTTCTCATCGCGATACTTGACGATGACTGGCGCGTAGAGCGCGATCCCCCGAGCCTTGCCCGGCCCCGAGGTGACCGGGCGGGTGCCGGGAACCACCACCGCGCCCGCGGGGATCTCGAGGGGCCGGTCGCCGTCGCGGCGGTAACTGGTGTCCTTCACCAGGTCGAACACCACCGTGCCGCCGGTGAGGAGCGTCCCCGGCGCGAGCACTGCCCCCTCCCGGACGATCGTCCCCTCGTACACCCCGCAGTTGCCGCCCACCAGCACGTCATCCTCGATGATCACCGGCAGCGCCCCGACCGGCTCCAGCACCCCGCCGATCTGCGCCGCCGCGGAGAGATGCACCCGCTTCCCGATTTGGGCGCAGGAGCCGACCAGGGCGTGGCTGTCCACCATGGTGCCGCTGTCCACCCAGGCGCCCGTGTTGATGAACGCGGGGGGCAGCACCACCACGCCGGGGCCGAGGTAGCAGCCGTCGCGGATGGAAGTGCCGCCGGGGACGATGCGCACGCCATCGGTGAGCGCCACCGGCCGGAGTGGCCAGCTGTCCTTGTCGAAGAAGGGGAACGGGCTGCCGGTCGCGGCCGGCGTCACCACCCCGAGGCGGAAGCCGAGCAGGATGCCGGCCTTGACCCAGCGGTGGACGATCCACTCGCCGGTGTCACCGCGCTCCGCGGCCCGGACCGTGCCGGCGTTGAGCGCCGCCTTGAGTTCAGCGAAGGTGGCGCGGGCTTCCGGTTCCGTCCCGGCGGGTACCGCCTGGCTGTAGCGCTCGATCCGCTCGCGCAGGGTGCCGGTCATGCGGGGGCGTCCAGGGGCTCGATGCCCGCCTCGCGCAGCGCGGCGAGGAGGGGGGGCCGCCGGTGGGAAGAGAGCGGGACCAGCGGGAGCCGCAGGATGTTCTCGATCCGGCCCATGGCGGCCAGCGCCGCCTTGACCGGCGCCGGGTTGGTCTCGAGGAAGTTGGCTTCGAGGAGGGGCAGCACCAGGTAGAGCAGCTCGCGCGCCTCGGCGAAGCGGCCGAAGCGGCAGTGCTGCACCAGCCGGCTCATCAGCCGCGGGATCTCGTTCGACGCGACGGAGATCAGGCCATCGCCCCCCGCCGCGATGATCGCGAGCGTCATCCAGTCCTCCCCCGACAGCACGGCGAATCCCTCCGGCCGGCCCAGCAGCAGGTGCTGCACCTGGGCCAGGTCGCCGGAGGACTCCTTGATGCCGATGATGTTGGGGTGTTCGCAGAGCCGGAGCACAACGTCCGGCTTCATGTTCACGGCGGTGCGGCCGGGGACGTTGTAGAGGCAGATCGGGACGGTGGCCGCCTCGGCGACGGCGGTGAAGTGCCGGGTCAGCCCTTCCGGGGTGGGCTTGTTGTACCAGGGAGTCGCGCTGAGCAGCCAGGTGGCGCCCAGCCTGCTCATTCGCCGCGCTTCCTCCACCGCCTGCCGGGTGTCGTTGTGGCTGGCGCCGGCCATCACCGGCACCCGGCCGTCCGCCGCCTCCACCACGGTGCGGACCACCAGTTCCCGTTCCTCGGTGCTGAGCGTCTGGGCCTCGCCGGTGCTGCCGCAGGGCACCAGGAAATCGATCCCCTCCTCCAGCTGCCACGCCACCAGGGCGCGCAGCGCGGGCACGTCCACCGAGCCATCCCGCGCGAAGGGCGTCACCAGCGCGGTCCCGCAGCCTTTGAGCGTCACGCTTCACCCGCCTTCCCGAAGAGCACCTCATCGAAGCCGAACACCCCGCGCCGGCCCACCACCCACTCCGCTGCCCGGAGCGCGCCGGCGGCGAAGGCCTCGCGCCCCCGGGCGGTGTGCACCAGCTGGATCGTCTCCCACGGCGCGTCATACCGCAGCTCGTGGGTCCCCGGCACGTAGCCGGTGCGGATGCTGGTGACCGGGGCGTCCCGACCGGCATCCCCGGAGCGGAGCGCCGCGAGCAGCGCCCGCGCGGTGCCGGAGGGGGCGTCCCGCTTGGCGGCGTGGTGGGTCTCGATCACCGCGGCGGCGAACTCGGGCCGCCCCGCGAACTCCCGGGCCAGCGCGGTGGCGGCACGGAGGAAGAGCTGCACCCCGGTGGAGAAGTTGGCGCTGTGGACCAGCGCCGCGCCGTGAGCGGTGACCGCCTGGGTCACCTCTTCCAGCCGCGCCTGCCAGCCGGTGGTGCCGGCGACCGCGGGGATGCCGAGCGCCGCCAGCCGAATCAGGTTGTCCGCGGCACACTCCGGGCGGGTGAACTCGAGGGCCACATCCACGCCCGCGAGCCGCTCCACGGTCAGCGCCCGGCCGCCGGGATTCTCCCCGCCGGTGACGACAGTCACGACCCGGTGCCCGCCGCTCGTGGCCAGCGCCGCGATGGCCCGGGACATCTTGCCGTCTCCCACCAGCGCCAGCCGGAGGCTCATCGGGCCACGTACCCCCGCTGCACCAGCAGCTCGGCGTTCTGGATGGCCGCGCCGGCCGCGCCGCGCACCGTGTTGTGGGAGAGCAGGACCAGCCGGAGGTCGAGCAGGGGGCAGCGGCGCAGCCGCCCGACCGTCACGGTCATTCCCGCGCCGCGGTCGAGGTCCAGCCGCGACTGGGGCCGGTCGGGGCGGGCGTCGTACTCCACCGGGCGTGCCGGGGTGGAGGGGAGCGCCGCCACATCCACCGGGGCGCGGAACCCCTCGAGGGCGGCGATCGCCTCCTCGGGAGACACCCGGCGCCCGAACCCGAGCGACACCACCTCCAGGTGCCCGTCCACGACCGGCACCCGGTTGGTGTGGGCGCTGGTGACGAGGCCCGCCGGGTCCACCGCGCCCGCCGTGAAGCTGCCCAGGATTTTGGCGGTCTCCTGTTCCAGCTTCTCTTCCTCCCCGCCGATATACGGGATCACGTTGCCCAGCGCGTCGAGGCTGGCCACGCCGGGATAGCCGGCGCCGCTCACCGCCTGCATGGTGGCCACAAAGATCTTCTCGATCCCGAAGGCCTGGTGCAGCGGCGCCACGCCGAGCACCAGGCCCGCCGTGGAGCAGTTGGGGTTGGCCACGATGCCGCCGCTCCACCCCCGCTCCCGCTGCTGCCGCGGCAGCAGGTCGAGGTGGCCGGGGTTCACCTCCGGCACCAGCAGCGGCACGTCGGGCTCCATCCGATGGGTCTTGGTATTGGTCACGACGTACGCCCCTGCCCGGGCGAACGCCTGCTCCACCTGGCCCGCGATCTCCGCCTCGATGGCCGAGAATGTGATCCGGCCGGGAATCCCCGGGTCCGCCGCCTGCACCGTCATCGCCGCGATCCGCTCCGGGAGCGGGGTGCTCTCCCGCCAGCGGACGACCTCGCCGTAGCGCTTCCCCGCGCTCTGCGCCGAGGCCGCCACCGAGGCGATCTCGAACCAGGGGTGCGCCGCCAGCAGCCGCACGAACTTCTGCCCCACGGTGCCGGTAGCGCCGAGGATGGACACCGGGATCTTCTGGACAATCATCGAGTCGTGCTCCGGATCAGGTCCCGCGCCAGCTTCGCGTACAGCCGGACGCCTTCGAGCAGCTCCGCCTTCGCGATGCGCTCCCCGCTGGTGTGCGCCACCCGGATGGTGCCGGGGCCGAGCTGGAACCCCTGGCCCCAGGCGGCGTGGAAGGGGAGGTCGCTGGCGTAGCTCACCACGGTTGTCTCCCAGCCTGCAGGCGGCGGCACGGAGTTCTTGAAGTACGGCAGCTCGGTGGGGAAGGTGACGCGCACTCCGGGAGCGGCGCAGGCGGCGATCGCCTGCCGCGGCTGCTCCGAGGGTCCCACCAGCCGGAGGAGCAGCTCCGCCCGCGCGGCGGGAGGGATCACGTTGGGCGCCACGCCCCCGTCGATCACGCCGATGTTGAGCGTGCTGGCCCCGAGCATCGGGTCGGTGGCGAGCGGGAGCCGGCGCAGTCGCTCCAGGGTATCCAGCAGCGGCAACAGCGCGGAGTGACCCTCATCCGGGTAGGCGGAATGGGCGGCGCGCCCGTCACACTCGAGCACCACCTTCAGCGACCCCTTCTGCCCGACGCTGAGCCGGTTCTCGGTCGGCTCGCCGTTGATCAGGAAGCGGCCCTTGGGGCCGAGCGCATGGGCCACCTGCGCCCCATCCGAGCCGTTCTCCTCCCCCACCACGAACAGCAGCCCGATGCGCCGCTCCCCCTCGGCCGCGAGCTGTTCCGCCGCCGCCACCATCGCGGCGGCGAGGCCCTTCGCGTCGCAGGTGCCGCGGCCGTGGAGGTGGGTGTCATCCTCCCGGAGCGCGACGTACGGTGGCACACAGTCGAGGTGGGTGGAGAACACCACCAGCGGCGGCTCGCGGTAGGCGTAGAGGTTGTCGCGGCCGGGGGTGACCGGCTGCCTGACCACCCGGTAGCCGAGCCCGTGCAGCAACCGGGCAAGGTAGTCCACGGCGGGACCCTCCTGGCCGGTCGGCGTCTCCAGCTGCACCAGCGCCCGCGTCAGCGCGATCGGGTCCACGTCGCTCCCAGCTCATCGGAGTATGGGCGGCCTGGGTGGTCGCCTGCTGCCAGTATCCGTAAGGGCGACCCTTGTGGTCGCCCGCCCCGTGTGGTCGCCCGAAAAGCAAACCCCGCCGTGAGCTGCGCGGCGGGGCGGGTCGTCAGTCCTGGATGCAGCAGGTCAGGCTGGCCGTCGCGCCCCGCGAACGGTCATGGGCTTGGTGGTGCGCTTCAGCGTGGTGGTGCACGCGGGGCAGGGGCGGCGATGGCTCATGGAGCGAACATACGCCCGGGTCAGCGCTCATACAAGGGGGCCGGGGGCGGCGCTCACCGCTTTCCGAACGCCTGCTTGATCTCCGGCCGCGTCAGGTAGTACAGGATCACGCCGCTCACCGCGATGTCCACCCAGCGCTCGGAGAACATCCCCGGGCCCATCACCGCCAGGAGGGACCAGGCGAGGATGCCACCGTGGGTCCACACGCCGAGGGTCCGGGCCCACGGCTTGAGGGTGAAGGCGCCGTAGGCAAAGATGAGCGAGAAGATCCCCATCACCGCCGCGAGGGTGCCGAACAGCAGCGCCATTCCGCCGACCACCGTCCCCGCCACCGGGTGGGCCAGGAAGGTGATCCCCGCCACCGCCCCGCCCACGCCGAACCAGACCAGGGCCTTGAGCAGGCGCCAGAGTCCGGACACCAGGGAGAGCACGCCGAGCACCGTCACGCCAATGGGACGCTCCATCACCGGACCCCAGGAGGAAGACGCCGGAAGGTACCGGCCCCCACCGGCCGCCTCAAGCGCGGCGCTTGACGCTCGGCCCTGGCCCCCGCCACCTTCGGCCATCCTCGCCACCATGGAACCGGCCCGCATGCCCCGTCGCCCGCTCGCTGCCGCGCTCTCGCTCCTCCTGCTGCCGCTCGCGCTCGGGGCGCAGGTGGGGCGCACCACCTACGCCGCTGACGGGGAGGGCCGCCTGGTCACCGGCGACGCCGCCGCGTCGCAGGAGATCAGCCGGGTCGAGGCGATCCTGTTCCAGAACGGCGGGCTGGAACTGGCGCTCCTCAAGGGGCGGAACCGCTGGGTCTTCATGGGAAGCTGGACCGGCGATCCGGCGGGAGGCTCCGTCGGCATCCGGCTGGACGAGGCCTTCGACCGCGCCGCGGAGGCCACGGGCCGGCTCTACTTCGACCGCAACGCCGTGGACCGCGCCCGCTTCAGCGGCAGCAACCGCGACGGGCGGTTCGAGTTCGGCTTCGAGGGGCGGAGCGCCGGTGACGGTGGCCCGACGGCTGCTGGGGAAGTGACCACGACCCGAAACGGCGAGGGGAGCGTCCGGGTGGACACCGTCTCCTACGACGTGAACCGGGCGCGGGTGCGGCTCTACCGCAACGGCCGGGCGCAGCTCCGGCTCTGGGGCGCGCAGCTGGTCACGATCGATGGCCGGTGGACCGGCAACCTGGACGCCGCCACCGTCCGGATCTCGGTGCCGGAGTGGGAGGGGGAGGACGCCGACCTTCGCGGCACCGTGTCGCTCTCGCGGCGGAACGGCTGGGACCGGGTGACGCTCGAGGGGCCCACCGCCTGGGGCCCGTTCAAGCTCGGCTTCGAGGGGCGGAGCGCGGCGCTCGAGTACGACAACTCGGGGCCGCTGGTCAACAGCCTCGAGAAGACCATGCGCGGCACCGGCACGCTCTCGGTGACGGGCCGGCCCACGGAGGATCTCTCGCTGGTACGGATACACCTCAAGCGGAACTGGGAGGCGGTGATTCAGGTGCAGGGGGTGCGGGAGCGGGCCGCGTTCCAGGGGAGCTGGCTGCAGCGGGGGCAGGAGCCGAAGCTCACCCTGACGGCCGCGACCAGCACCCTGGGCCGGGGGACGGCGGGAACGGGCACCCTGGAGATGCAGAGCGACGAACGCTGGCGCACCCTGACGCTCTCCGGCACCAGCGCCGCCGGCGACTGGCGCCTCACCTTCCGCGCCACCGATGGCGCCAGGCTGCTGTTCGATCCGGGAGACACCGGGGCGCCGCCGCTGGTCACCGAGCTGGCGAGCGAACAGCCCGGCACCGGGACCTTCCAGCTGCCGATCCCGAACGCGCCGCCCAGGGCAGTACGGCGGGTGCGGGTGACGCTGCTGCCCAACCAGGACGCGGCCATCGCCATCCTGGAGGGGGACACCACCGGGACCCTCACCGGCCGCTGGTCCCCGGGGGACCGGCCGGGACGGGTGGCGGTGGTGGTCACGGGGGGCACGCTCAAGGGCTGGCGCGGGAACGGCCGGATTGACTTCAGCGACGCGCTGGCCCTCACCCGGGTGAGCCTCGAGGGGCGGATGCTCACCATGCGCACCGGGCTCAGCTTCACCGCCCAGGGCGCGCCCCCCCGTTAGGCGGCTTCGGCCGCCTCCGCCGCGCGGGCCGCCGCCTGGCCCTGCTCCACCTTCACGAAGTGGAGCAGGAACCCGCCTACGATGAAGAACCCCACCACCGCCAGGATCGCCGCCCGGCTGGAGCCGGTGGCGCCGATGGCGCGGGCGAAGATCCACGGCCCGAAGATTCCCGCGAACTTCTCCACCACCGCGAAGAACCCGAAGAACTCGGCCGAGCGCTGCTTCGGGATCAGGCTGGCGAAGAGCGAGCGGGAGAGTGCCTGCGTGCCCCCCTGCACCACGCCCACCAGCAGCGCCAGAATGAGGAAGTCCCGCGCGGTCTGCATCCGGTAGCCCAGCACGCTGATGATCCCGTAGGCGACCAGCCCGAGGAAGATGGCCCGCTTGGCGCCGATCTTCCCGGCCAGCGCGCCGAAGAGGAAGGCGCAGGGGATGCCGACGAACTGGGTGATCATGATCGCGGCGATGAGGTCCGCGTCCCCGATCCCGATCTCGCTGCCGTAGGCGGTGGCCATCCGGATGATGGTGCCGATCCCGTCGTTGTAGATCAGGAAGGCGATCAGCATCAGCAGCGCCTGGGGAAACTTCCCGAGCTGGCGGAAGGTATCCCCCAGTTCCCGGAGGGCGGCGCCAACCCGGACCTTGCCGTCGCCGGTGGGCGCGGGCTCCCGCACGTGGCGGAAGAGCGGGATGGAGAACACCAGCCACCACACCGCCACCGAGACGAACGCCAGCCGGGTAGGCAGGGTGGCCTGGGCCGGCGTCAGGTCCGGCCCGCTGGGCAGCCCGAACCAGTGCGGCATCTTGATCCAGGCCAGGTTGAGCGCCAGCAGCAGGCCGCCCCCGACGTAGCCCAGGGCATAGCCGGCGGTGGAGACCCGGTCCATCTCGTCCTGCCGCGCGATGTGCGGGAGGAACGAGTCGTAGCAGACGTAGCTGGCGTTCACCGCGATGTTGGCCACCACGAAGAGGATGCTCGCGAGCAGCAGGTCCCCCCGCTGGATCAGGAACATCAGCGCCACCGCCGACACCCCGATGCTCAGCGAGATGGCCAGCATCCGCTTCTTCACCCCGGCCCGGTCGGCGATGGTGCCGAGGATCGGCGAGAGCACCGCGATGAGCCCGAGGCCGATCGTGGTGATGTCGGCCAGCCGCTGGGTGGCCTGCGCCGGCGCCAGGTTGGCCGCCGCCACCTTGGTGAAGTAGATGGGGAACACCGCGGTGACGATGGTGGTCACCATCGCGGAGTTGGCCCAGTCGTACATCGCCCAGGCGCGGAGTTCCTTGCGGTTGAGGCCCAGCTTGTCGAGGAAGCGCATGAGGGGTGCGGAGGGAGTTGGGGTCAGCGGGGCGGGGCGGCGTACCGGGCCCCGAACCGCGCCGCGAGCGCGCGCGGCACCAGCCGCGTGCTCCAGGCGGCAAGCCGGAAGGGGAGGAACGGAAGCAGGTGGCAGTCGTCCCGCGCGTACGCGCGGAGGGCGCGTTCCGCGACGGTCTCCGCCGACTGCATCAGCCAGGCCGGCGGCCGCGCGGTGAGGTCGTTGGCGTCGAAGAAGGGGGTGTCCACCGGCCCCGGGGAGACGCAGCAGCAGCGCACCCCGCTGCCGCGGAGGCTCACCCACACCGCCTCGCTCCAGGTGACCACGAACGCCTTGGAGGCGGAGTACACGGGGAGCCACATCAGTCCCTGCCATGCCGCGGTGCTCGCGACATTGAGCACGCCGCCCCGGCGCCGCGCGATCATCCCCGGCAGGAGCCGTCCCGTCAGCTCGGTGACGGCGCGGATGTTCACGTCGATGACGGGAAGGTGGCGCTCCACCGGCAGGTCCGCGAAGCGGCCCTGCGGGCCCACGCCGGCGTTGTTGATCAGGTGATCCACCACCAGGCCCCGGGCCTCGAGCTGGCCCGCAAGCCGCGCGGGGATCGCCGGGTCGGCGAGGTCGCAGGGGAGGATGTCCGCCCGGGCGCCGAGCTGCCGGGCCGCCGCGGCGACGGCCTCGAGGTCGGCTGCGTGCCGGGCCACCAGCAGGAGCCGGGCGCCCCGGGCCGCCAGCAGCCGGGCGAAGGCCGCGCCGATGCCCCGGCTGGCGCCGGTGATCAGGACCGTGGTGTCACGGAACAGCTCGGGCATGGCGGGACCGGGGGGAGGGGTGCGCCAAAGATGCGCCCCCCGGTCCG
>JAEUJI010000001.1 GCA_016794805.1 Gemmatimonadota bacterium | reverse complement strand
TTTTTTTTTTTTTTTTTTTTTTTTTTTTTTTTTTTTTTTTTTTTTTTTTTTTTTTTTTTTTTTATTTTTTTTTTTTTTTTTTTTGTTTGTTGGGGTGGTGGGTGGGTTGGGGGGGGTGGGGGGGTGGGGGGGTGGGGGGGGGGGGGGGGGGTGGGGGGTGGGGGGGGTGGGGGGGTGGGGGGGTGGGGGGGTGGGGGGGTGTGGGGGGTTGGGGGGTTGGGGGGTGGGGGGGGTGGGGGGGTGGGGGGTTTGGGCGGGTCTAAAGTGGGCGCAAAAGTTCCGCAAGCTCCAGCCGGAAGGGTGTCCCCGCCCCGGCGGGGCTCCACTCCAGCGCGTCGCGCACGATGCGGGGGAAGTGATCCGTGGGGGTCCAGGCCTCGACCTGCTCGGCGTCGGCATCCACGATCCAGTAGAGCGGCACGCCAGCCTCCTGGCAGCGGCGGCGCTTGACGAAACGATCGGCGCGGGCGGTCGAGGGGCTCAACACCTCGATGACCAGGAGCAGGTGCTGCAGGGCGGCCCAGTCACCGGTCCGCGCCTCGGCGAGCGGGACAACGAAGAGGTCGGGCTGCACCAGCACGTCGGGGGCCCAGGAGATATCGGCCGGGGAGCTGAGCAGAACCCCCGCCGGCTCCCGCAGCAGATAATTCCCCACTGCCAGCGACAGCCGTCCGACGAGGTGCTGGTGCCGAAGCCGGGGCGCCGGGGTCACCAGCAACTCCCCCGCCACGACCTCGTAGCGCTGCCCGTCGTCCGGCAGCTGCCGGACCATCTCGGCCGTGTAGTAGGGGGAGAGTGGCATGGCCATACGGTACGCTCGGCGGGACGGGTGGAGCAAGAGGCGGGCATGCTTCACGGTTGCAAGCCGGGCCGGCGAACGACGGACCGGAATCAGGCGGGGAGGAGCGGAGGGAACGCGGTGCTGGAGGGGGCGCCGAGTGGATCGCATACCGGGGAGACACACAGGCCCCGCACCGGCGAGGATGCGGGGCCTTGCTGTGACCATCGGGACGGCGGGATTCGAACCCGCGACCCCCTGAACCCCATTCAGGTGCGCTACCGGGCTGCGCTACGTCCCGTGAACTAGCTACGGTGTACTGCTGGATCCCTCGTTTCGACGGGCCGACGGGCCGACGGGCCGACGGGCCGAAAGATACTCCGACCCTCTGGCCCTCCTGCCGTCCTGCCGTCCTGCCGTCCTCCGAGGGGCCGAGAAGTTACCCCCTCCCCCACCCCTTTGGTAGGCCCGAATCCGGATTTCCCACCCCCCGGGCCACCGGACGCGCCAAGAACCCCGCCCTTCGGCGGTGCCCGCTCCACAGCGTTCAATGCGAATCCCAGCGGGAAGATCGTGCGTGGCGCGTGGCCAGCCCCAGGGCGATCACCGTCGGTCCCTTCCACCGTCAGTAATCCACGCCGGAAAACTTCCCTGGGGCGGACCGCGCAGCCCCCTCTCTAGCAGGGTGCGTACCAGATCCGGCCGGTATGCCTAAGTTGTTTAATGACAGACAGATAACGTCCTGAAGCGGGGCCGCTCCGCCGGCGCACCGCCGCCCTGCAACGGGGGGGCTGCAACAGGGGTGGCAATGCGAGGGGGCAGGACGGCAGGACGGCAGGACGGCAGGACGGCAGGACGGCAGGACGGCAGGACGGCAGGACGGCAGGACGGCAGGACGGCAGGACGGCAAGGTAGCCGAGAGCGCTCTTCTGAGACACCTTCATAGTAGATGGCTCCGCGCGCAGTTCGGGGGATTGCTTCGGGCGCTCCGCGCCCTCGCAATGACAGCAATCGCCCAATCGCCCAATCGCCCAATCGCCCAATCGCCTAACCGCCCAACCGCCCAATCGCCCATGAACCGCCGCCACTTCCTCCATCGCTCCTCCCAGGCCGCCCTGGCCGCCGGGCTCCTGCCCCACCTCGCCGGATGCGGGAAGCCGGCCGCCACCGGTGACGACGGCCCCCTCGTGGCTCTCCGGGAGCGCTACTTCCTCCGGGCCCTCGAACTCAATCCCGTCACCGCCACCTACCTGGGCGGCGACGGTTACCACCCGAGCCTGCTCCGCATCAACGGCCGGCTCCGCGACTGGCGCCCCGACGCCATCGAGGCCGAACGCCGCTTCTACCAGGAGATCGCCCGTGATCTCAAGGCCCTCGACCCCGCCACCCTCTCCCCCCAGGCCCGCATCGACCAGGCGGTGCTCGGCGCCCAGCTGGCCTTCCTCCTCCGCCAGTCGGGCGAATGGCGGATGCAGGAGCGCGCCATCGACACCTACGTCTCCGAACCGTTCCGCGGGGTGGATTGGCAGATCCAGGGGATGACGGAGCTGGACGGCTCGGCGGCTCGGCGGCAGGACGGCTCGACCGTCATGTTGGGGACCGAGCTGGAATGGCAGCTGGTGATCGAGCGGCTGCGCGCCATCCCGGTCTACCTCGAGACCGCCCGCGCCAACCTCCAGGCCGGGGTCAAGCGCGGCAATCTCCCCGACCGGCGCATGGTCGAGCGCGACGGGGTGAACGGCTCCAAGGCCAACGCCGAGTACTTCCGCAAGTCGCTGCCGGAGAGCGCGGCGGCGTTCCTCGGCGACCGGCCCTTCGCCGGCCCCACCCTCGCCGAGCTCGGCACCGCAGCCCGGACGGCGGCCGACGCCTGGGAAAGCTTCGCCGGATTCCTGCTGCAGACCTACGACGCCGGCGACGCGACCGACCGCTTCGCGCTGGGCGAGGCCGAGTACACCTGGCGGGTGCAGAACTGCTTCCGGCTGGACCGGAACCTCGAGGATCTCTTTGCCTACGGCGCCGAGCAGACGGCGTTCTACGAGAAGCGGCTGTTCCAGGTGGCGGAGGAGGTGGCCCGGGACGCCGGGCTGGCGCTGTCGTGGGGAAGCGACGCGGCCCGCCGCGCCTCCAGCCGCGCGGTGATGGAGCACCTCTCCAAGGACTCGCCGAAGGACGACGACGAGCTGTTCCAGTGGTACCGCGAGGCCGGGGAGCGGGCGGTGGCCTGGGGCCGGAAGCAGGGGCTGTTCGACATCCCCGACGACTACCGGCTGGAGATCATGCCCACCCCGCCGGTGCTCCGGAGCACGATCGACGCGGTGTACTACCCTGCCCCGCCGTTCAAGCAGGCGGGCGTGGGGCGCTTCTACCTGACCCCGACCGGCAACGACCCCGCGGCGCTCCGGCTCAACAACCGCGCATCCGTGGCTGACACCGCGATCCACGAGGGCTTCCCCGGCCACGACTGGCACTTCAAGTACATGACGGAGCACAAGGACCAGATCAGCCCGCTCCGCTGGTTCACCCCGGGCGCGGTCGAGGATTCCTCCGCGATGTGGCAGGACTCGATGGCCACCGAGGGGTGGGGACTCTACAGCGAGGAGCTGATGGCCGACCCGGCGCCCGGCCGGCCGCATGGTTTCTACACGGCCGCCGAGCGGATCTACGAGCTGCAGGGGCAGCTGCTCCGCGCCGTCCGGGTGCGGGTGGACGTCGGAATCCATACCAGGCGCATGAGCTTCGATGAGGCGGTGGACTACTACACCGAGCACGTCGCCTTCTACCCCGGCGCGGTGGCCGCGGCGGCGAAGGACCCGACCGCGCGCGCCATCGTCGAGGGGGCCCAGCGGGCCATCTACCGCTACTCCAAGTGGCCCACCCAGGCGATCACCTACAACCTGGGGAAGAACGCCATCATCGAGCTGCGGGAGGCGCTGCGGCAGAAGCAGGGGGATCAGTTCAACGCCCGCGAGTTCCACGAGCGGCTGATGCGGATGGGGACGATTCCGGCGGGCTATTTCAGGGAGAGCCTGCTGGAGGGGGAGGGGCGGTAAGGGCGGTAGCGACGGTAGCGACGGTACCGCTCCCTGCCCAGTTCCCGCCACCGGCTGGTGCGCCGGATCACCATCCTTCACGTCCGGCACGCATGATGCCGATAAGAAAGGAGAGACGGGAACCGGGAGGGTACGATGCCGTCGGACTGGGAGCCGGAGCGGGGCCAGGAGGCCTGGAGCGACCGCGAGGCGTGGCGTGGGGACCTGCACGCGGACGGCACCGAAGCCTGGCGCCGCGAGGCGGGCGAAGGCTGGGTCTGGTCCGAGGAAGAGGACGACCTCTGGGACGCGGCCGCTGCCGAGGAGCAGGAGGAGGACAAGAACTGGCCCGAGAATCTCGCCGGGCCGGAGTACTGGCTGTTCAAGCGCGATGGGTTGTGAGGCAAACGGCCCCCGGGGCGGATGCCCGGGGGCCGTGGAAGGGCCAGAGCCACTGGTCGGGATTGAACCGACGACCGCTCGATTACGAATCGAGTGCTCTACCACTGAGCTACAGTGGCCTTGAAACGACAGGCGCGCACCGCGGTGCGCGCTTTCTGCTTCATGCCCTGGCGCGGATTCGAACCGCGACGCCTTACGGCACTACCCCCTCAAGATAGCGTGTCTACCAGTTTCACCACCAGGGCGAGGGCCGCAAAGTTAGTGGCCGGGGGTCGGGGGGTCAACCCTGCGGTGGAATTGACCCATCACGTTACGCGAAAACAGGTTACGCCGCTCACGGAATGACGCTGGAATAGGGGCTTCCGCCGATCGGCGTGCCGTTCAGGGTGATGCCGATCTGGTCGGTTCCGGCGTTCTGCGGCAGGTAGGTCGCGAGGTAGATGCCGGTGCCGAGATCGGCGACCACCGCCGCGCCCGGATTGGCCCCGGTGACGTTCGCCAGGACGCTGGCGCCGCCGGTGGTGACGGCGTTGCCGAACTGGTCGCGCAGCTGGATGGTGATCGTCGTGGTCTGGCCCTGCACCCCGCCCGGTACCGTGGCGGAACTGGCGGCGGCGTTGGCCGCGCCGGCCACGCCGGTGACGGTGAAGGTGAGCGGGCTCCCCGCGAGCCCCGCCGCCGTGGCGGTCAGGGTGTTGCTCCCCGCGGTGGTCCCGATGGTCCAGCTCCCCACCGTGGCGACCCCGCTCGCGTTGGTCACGACCGTGCCGCCGGTGAGGCTGCCGCCCCCGCTCGCCACCGCGAAGGTCACCGTCACCCCGGCGACCGGATTGCCGCCGGCGTCCTCCACCAGCACCGAGGGGCGCACCGCCACCGCGCCGCCCACGGTGCGGGTCTGGTTGTCGCCGCCGTTCTTGGTGATCGTCGCGGCGATCCCGGCGGTGGCGGTGGCGGTGAAGCCCACCGGGCTGCCGGTGAGGCCGGCCGAGCTCGCGGTGAGGGTGTTGACCCCGGCGACGCTGCCGAGGGTCCAGCTGCCCAGGGTGGCGACGCCGTTGACACCGCTCACCGCCGCCCCGCCGGTGATGCTGCCACCGCCGGTCGTCACCGCGAAGTTAACCGCGACCCCCGGCACGGGATTGCCGAAGGCGTCGGTCACCAGCACGGCGGGCGCCGTGGCCACGGCGGTGCCGATGGGCGCGCTCTGGTTGTTGCCGCCGCTCAGCGTGAGCTCCGCCGCCGCCCCCGGGCCGGCCGCCGCCGTGAAGCTGACGGGATTCCCGGCGATGCCGGACCCGGTGACGGTGGCGGTGACGGTGTTGGTCCCCACCAGCGGGCCCAGGGTCCAGCCGGTGACCGACGCGATGCCGGCGTTCCCCGTGGTTTGCGAGGCGCCGTTCAGGGTCCCGCCGCCGCCCGCGATGGCGAAGGTGACCGTGGCGCCGTCCACCGGATTCCCCGCCGCGTCCTCCACCAGGACCGCCGGCGGCGCGCCCACCGGCCGCCGCACGGTGCCGTTCTGCGCGGTGGCGCTCGCCGCGGTGACCTGCGCGGGATTCCCCGCCCCGAGCTGGACCGCCGCCGAGGTGTCGGAGGCGAGCCCGCTGGTGGTGAAGAGGATGGTACGGGCGCCCACCAGCCCCGCGATGCCGAGGTTGCTGAAGCTGGCGGTGGCGGTGCCGCCGGTGCTGGCGCTGGTGGTGCCGAGCAGGGTGCCGCCGCCGGTGAGGATCAGGGCGTTGATGGTCGCCGCCGTGGGCACCGGGTTGCCCGCCAGGTCCTGCACCTGCACCTGCGGCTGTTCCGCGAAGGCGATGCCGCTGGCGGCGCTGGCCGACGGCTCGGTGATGACGGTCAGCCGGTTGGCGGCGCCGGCGGTGACGGAGATCGGGCTCGAGGTGACGCCGGTGAAGCCGCCGGTCACGAAGGTCACGGTGCGCGTCGCGGCCAGGCCGCCCAGGCCCAGGTCGGTGAAGGTGGCGATGCCGTTCGCCGTCACGGCGCTGGCGGTGCCGACCAGCAGGCCGCCGGTGACGGTGGCGTTGATCACCACGCCATCGGTGGTGAGCGGCGTCCCCACCCCATCCTGCAGCTGCACCACCGGCTGCTGACCGAACGCCGCGCCGCTCGGCACCGAGCCCGAGGGCTGGGTGAGGATGGCAAGCTGTCCGGTGGCCGCCGCCGTGGCGGTGGCGCCGAAGAGCACCGGGCTGCCGGCCAGGCCGGCCGCGGTGGCCTCGAGCGAATCCAGCCCGGCGGTCGCGCCCATGACCCAGCCGCCGGCGTTGGCGATGCCGTTGGCGCCGGTGACCGCGCTGGGGACGCCCACCGAGCCGCCACCCAGGATCACGCTGAAGCTGACGGGGACGCCGGCCACCGGATTGCCGGTGGTGTCGGTGACCAGCACCGACGGCACCACCGGCAGCGCGTGGCCCACCACCGCCGTCTGGTTGTTGCCGCCGTTGAGCGCGATGGCCCGCGCCGGGCCGGCGCTCACCACCACCGGGCCGCTGGTGACGCCGATCAGGCCGTTCCCGAGGAAGCTGAGCGTCCGGGTGCCCGGCACCCCGGTGATCCGGAGGTTGGTGAAGCTGGCGACGCCGGCGCCGTTGGTGCTCACGGAGAGGGTGCCGCTCAGCGCCGGGGCGCCGCTGCCGATCGTGGCCGTGACCTGGACGCCGGCCTGCGCCACCGGGTTGCTGGAGGAGTCCACCAGCGCCACCACCGGCTGCTGCGGCAGGATGACGCCATTCCCGACGGCCGCGGCGGGGGCGGTGTTCAGCACCAGCTTGGCAGCGCTGCCGGGGGTGAGCGTCACGGGCGTGGCGTTGGCGCCGATGAGCGAACTGCCGGCGCCGCCGTCGAACTTGAGGATGTAGCTCCCGGTGGCGCCGAAGAGGTTGAGGTTGGTGAAGCTGGCCACGCCGGCGGCGCTGGTCTGCACCTGGGCGATGCCACGGAGCACGCCGCCCGGCCCGCTCAGGACCCCAGCCACGACGGTGACGCCGGCCTGGCTCAGGGCGTTGCCGGCGTCGTCCCGCAGCTGGATTACCGGCTGCTGCGCCAGCGCGACGCCGTTCGGCGCGCTGCCCGAGGGCTGGGTGGTGATGGTGACTGCCGCCGGGAGGCCGGCGCTGAGCGCGATCGTCCCCGAGGTGGCCTGGGCGAGCGACGGCGAGGTGAAGGTGAGGGTGTAATTCCCCACCACACCGGAGAATGAGAGCCCACCGAAGTTGGCGGTGCCGCTGGCGTTGGTGGTGATGGTAGTAATGCCGTGCAGCGTGCCGCCGGCGCTGACCGACACCGTGACCGGCACGCCCGCCTGGGCGACGTTGCTCCCCGAGGCGTCCCGCAGCTGGATGCCGGGCTGGGTGGCCAGCGCCACCCCGCTCCGCGCCGTGGCGGCGGGCTGGGTGACGATGGCGAGCGCCGTGGCGCCGCCCGCCACCACCTGCACGGTGTTGGAGACGATGCCGGTGAGCCCCGCGGCGCTGAAGGCGAGGGTCCGGGCTCCCGGCGCGCCGGTGAGGGTGAGGTCGCCGAAGGTCGCGATGCCGTTCCCCGCGGTGTTGACCGTGAGGGTGCCGCCCAGGGTGCCGGCGCCGCTCGCCAGCGAAGCGGTGACCCCGATGCCCCCCTGGCTGACGGCATTGCCGGAGGAGTCCTGCACCCGCACCACCGGTTGCTGGGCGAATGGCACCCCGCTCGCGACCGTGCCCGAGGGCTGCAGCGAGACCACCAGGCGGGAGGCGGCGCCCGGCGCCACGAGGATGGTGACGGTGGTATCGGCGATGAGCCCGGGGGCGGTCATCCCGATGGCGTAGGCGCCGGCCTGGCCGAAGATGTCGAGCCCGGTGAAGCTGGCGGTGCCGGTGCCGTTGGTGGCGACGATCTTGGTGCCGCGGAGTACCGCGCCGGGGCCGAGGAGGGTGGCGGTGACCTGGCGGCCGGCGGTGTTGACCGGATTGCCGTTGCCGTCGAGCAGCTGCACCACCGGCTGCTGCGCCAGGGTGATGCCGTTGATGGCGGCGCTCGAGGGCTGGGTGGTGACCAGGAGGCGGACGGCGGCGCCCGCAGTGGCGGTGGCGCCGAAGCGCACCGGGCTGCCGGCCAGGCCGGCGGCGGTGGCCTCCAGCGAATCGAGGCCGGCCACCGGACCCATCGTCCAGCTCCCCGCATTGGCGATGCCGTTGGCGCCGGTGACCGCCACCGGCGTGCCGACCGACCCGCCGCCCAGGGTCACGGTGAAGGTCACGTTCACCCCCGCCACCGGGTTGCCGGTGGTGTCGCTCACCAGTACCGAGGGCGGCACCGCCACCGGCTGGCCCACGCCGGTCGTCTGGTTGTTGCCGCCGTTGAGGGCGATGGTCTTTGCCGCGCCGGCGCTCAGCACGATGGCGGGAGAGTTGATGCTGGTGAGGCCGGTGGATGTGAAGGTCAGCGTCCGGCTGCCCACCACGCCCACCAGCCGGAGCCCGGTGAAGCTGGCCACGCCGCTCGCGTTGGTGAGCGCGGTGGGGGTACCGGCCAGCGCCGGGGCGCCGGTGGCAATGGCGGCGGTGACGGTGGTGCCGGCCACGAGCACCGGATTGCTGCTCGAGTCGGCCACGGTGATCACCGGCTGCTGCGCGAACGCCACCCCATTCACCGCGGCGGCGGAAGGCGCGGTGGTGAGCAGGAGCCGCGCGGCCGGGCCGGCGGCCACCACCGTGGGGGTGGCGTTCACGGGGACGAGGACGCTTCCCGCCACCCCGCCGAAGCGCAGGGTGTAGCTGCCGATCACGCCGAAGAAGTTGAGCGTGGTGTAGGTGGCGACGCCGGCGGCGTCGGTCAGCACCTGCACCTGGCCCCGGAGCACGCCGCCAGGGCCGCTCGCGAGCGAGGCAACGACGGTGATGCCGGCCTGGGCCAGCGCGTTGCCGACGCTGTCCCGCACCTGGACCACCGGCTGCTGCGGCAGCGCGAGGCCGCTCTGCGCCGCGGCGGCGGGCTGGGTCGTGACGGTGAGCAGCGCCGGCAGGCCGGCGGTGAGCGCGATCGGATTGGACGTCACCCCGGTGAGGAGCGGCGAGGTGAAGTCCAGGGTGTAGCTCCCCACCACGCCGGCGATCGAGAGTCCGGCAAAGACCGCCCTGCCGTTGACATTGGTGGCGACCGTGACGGTGCCGCGCAGGGTACCGCCGACGCTCACCAGGGCCGTGACCCCGACGCCCGCCACGGGTACCGGGTTGTTGCTGGCGTCGCGCAACTCAACCACCGGCTGGGTCGCGAGGACCACGCCGCTCCGCGCGTTGGCCGCGGGCTGGGTCACGATGGCGAGCTGGGTGGGCGTCCCCGCGCCGATCTGCACCGGATTGGAGACGACGCCGACGTAGCCCGGCGCGTCGAAGGCGATGGTGCGGTTCCCCGTGTTGCCGGCGATGGCCAGGTCGGTGAAGGGGGCGCTTCCATCGGCCAGGGTGGTGATGACGGTGTCGCCGAGCAGGGTCCCGGTGCCGGTGGCGAGCGTCGCGGTGACATCCACCCCCGCCAGCGCCACGGCGTTGGCGGAGGAGTCCTGCACCTGCGCCACCGGCTGCTGCGCCAGCGGGAGCCCGCTCGCGCCGTTCGGGGAGGGCTGGGTGGTGAGGCCGATCCGGACGGGGACACCGGGGGTGATGACCACCGGCTGCGAGGTGTCGGCGACCAGCCCCGGGGCGGTCCTGAGCAGGGCGTAGCTGCCGGTCTTCCCGAGGAGGCTGAGCCCGGCACAGGTCGCGATGCCGGTGCCGGAGGTGTTGACGGTGCGGGTGCCGCGCAGCGTGGCCCCCGCGCCGA
>JAEUJI010000328.1 GCA_016794805.1 Gemmatimonadota bacterium | reverse complement strand
ATCTCGGCGCTGGTGCGGGCGCTGTCGAGACTCCCGTCACCGACCAGGCGATAGCTCGGTTCCGCCACGATCCCTTGCGCCTGAAGGGCGGCGACAAACCGGTCCTCGAAACCGCGGCGGATCGTCGGGGTGGCCCCGACGCCGATGACCATCAGCTTGCGAAGCGAGTTGGGCTCGAAAGTCGGGTCCGTCCAGACCCGGCCGGTCTGGACTGCACGACCGCAACCCGCAACAAGCAGGGCGGCGATCGGAGCGGCCAGCGTGAGGTACGGCGACAGGCGCTTCATTGGTTGTTTCCTCCAGGTTCGTCCGGATCGGCCGGGCATCCCGGCCCTCGGCCATGGTTCGCACCGGCCTAATCCTCGACCTGCATCGCCATCGAGGGCAGCCGGAGGCCGAGCTGGAGCAACCGACCGTCGCGGTTGATGCCCAGGAGGAGTTCCCCCCCCGGTCTGGCGGTGAGCAGGGCCCGCGCGACCTGGCCCATGGAGTTGACCGGCTCGCCGGCGAGGGAGGTGATGATGTCTCCGCCGAGAACGATCACCTGCTCGCCAAGGACCACAATGCGCGTTCCCGTTCGCAGCCCGGCCCGCGCAGCCGGGCTCCGGGAGAACACCTCTTGAACCAGGATGCCTGCTTCCACCGGCAGCCCGAGCAGTCTGGCTTGCTCTGGATTGATCTCGGTCCCGGTGAATCCCAACGCCGGCGAGTACGGGTGCCCCATGGCCACGAGGTCCGCCAGCACCTGCCGTACCAGGTGGATCGGGATGGCGAACCCGAGATTCTGGGCCCCGGTGGCTGTGGCCGCGTTGATGCCGATAACCTCTCCCCGGGAGTTCAGCAGGGGACCACCGCTATTCCCGGGATTGATCGCCGCATCGGTCTGGATCATCACATCTTCCATCTCCATCGGCAGGTCGCCGAGGTTGCGCCGGAGCGCACTGACAACGCCAACGGTCAGGGTATTGTGGAGTCCGAGCGGATTGCCGATCGCCAGGACTTTCTGTCCGACCAGGAGTCCCTCAGAGTCTCCCAGCGGGAGCGCGGCGAGCTCCGTCGCGGACGCCTCCACTTGCAGCAGCGCGATGTCCAGTTGGGGAGCCGTGCCGATCAGCCGCGCGGCGGCCCGGCGGCCGTTGCCGAGCGTGACCTCGATGACATTGCGGTCGCGGACCACGTGGAACCCGGTGAGAATCCGGCCCGCGGTGTCCAGCACGAAACCGCTGCCGGTGCCGGTTCCTCCGTCGCCCTCCATGGGCGGCTGCAATGCGAGGCGCGCCCGAATGTGAACCACGCCCGGACCGGCGCGGCGGAAGATGTCGATCGTGTTGCGCTCGTCCGGCATGGATGGCTCATCCTGAGCCCGGACAGCGGTCCCCGGTCCCATGCCGAGAATTCCGAGAATCATCAGAATGGTCAGGTGCCTGCCCGAGTGACGGTGGAGCCGCATGGCAACCTCGTGATTGGAGAGAGTCCGAGCCGCCTTGTGCGCCCTCACGGGGATAGCGGCCGCACCGGCTCGGCTTCAGACTGCTCGGCTTCGCCGCCGCCGGCCCTCGCCCTGGGTCACCGCCCGGGTTGAGGAACCGCGCCACCCCCGTGAGGCGCGACCCCAATGTGTCGGTTCCCGCCCTACCGGACGATGAACCGGCGGTTAAGCCCGACTGATGTTGCTGTGGGCGGGGCCCCGCGTGCGCCGCGCTGTCTCAACAAGCGTTAATCACGGGTTCGGGCAGCATTCAGGGACGTGGCGGCATTCTCTGTCCCCGACGGGCATACGCGCGTGCCGGCTTCGGGGGTGTTCCCGGGCGGGATGCGACCCGTGACATCACTCCCCCTGGTCTCCAACATGGAGGGTCCGTGAATCCGGCACGACGGTCCTTTTTGAGGCTTGCCACCGCAATCAGCTCAGCCCTTTCGGCCGGCCTGGTCGGGTGGCCTACCCTCCGCGCGTTCCTCTCACCCGTGTTCAGCGAGCCAGCTGGCGAGCGCTGGATCAAGGCGGGGGAGGTAGCGCAGATGGAAACCGGCGTGCCCATCCGGGTGGATTTCACCGAGACCGTCCGCGATGCGTGGGTGGAGGGGCGGGCGACGCGGGGCATCTGGCTCTACTCCGAGGATGGCGAGGCCTTCACGGTCTACAATGCCCGCTGTACCCACCTTGGGTGCAGCTATGGCTTTGACAAGGACCGTGGGGTTTTTCACTGCCCCTGTCACCATGGCCTGTTCGATTTGAGAACGGGCGCGGTAGTTGACGGCCCTCCACCCCGCGGGTTGGACACGCTCGAGACCAGGGTCGAAGACGGGTTTCTCCTGGTGGCGTACCGGGATTTTCGCGAGGGCGTAGCCGACAAGATCCCGGTAACCTAGGAGAGCCTCCACCATGGGCCTGTACCGTTGGCTGGACCGGCGCCTGGACCTCACCTCGGTTCGGCTGGCGCTGCTCGACCGCGCGGTGCCTGAGCGGCTGACCTGGTGGCACACCCTGGGCAGCGCAACGCTTACCGTCTTCGGGGTGCAGCTCATCACCGGCATAGTGCTGGCGACGTTTTACTCCCCCTCGCCCGACCATGCCTACGACAGCGTCCGCTACATCCAGGGGCAGGTGGCCAGTGGTGGTCTGCTGCGAGGCGTCCACCACTGGGCCGCCAGCGCGATGGTCGTGCTGCTCATTGCGCACCTGCTCCGGGTCTTCGCCTTCGGGGCCTACAAGTATCCCCGCGAGGCGAACTGGCTGCTCGGGGTTGGCCTGTTCGTTCTGGTCCTGGCCTTCAGCTTCACGGGGTACCTGCTCCCCTGGGACCAGAAGGCGTACTGGGCCACGGTGGTCGGGACCAGCATTGCCGGCACCACCCCGGTCGTCGGCGGGGAGTTGCTGACGCTGCTGCGAGGCGGGGGTGACCTCGGCGCGGCAACGCTCAGCCGGTTCTATGCCTTTCACGTGCTCTGGCTTCCGCTCGGCCTCCTCGCGCTGGTCCTGCTGCACCTGGTGCTGGTGATCCGCCAAGGCATCGCGGCCCATCCCGGGGCCATGGAAGCCGGGGCGCCGGCTCGCACCGATGACCCGGCCTACCCGGAGTACTACGAGCAGGCCTATCATCGATCCAAGCAGGGCGACGTCCGCTTCTACCCGGACATCGTCGGCAAGGACGCGATCGCCTCGGCCATCGTCGTGATGATGATCTTCGGGCTGGCGCTGGCGGTGGGAGCGCCTCTGGAGGCGCCCGCGGATCCCACCGACAGCTCCTATATACCAACGCCCGAGTGGTACTTCCTGCCGCTGTATCAATTGCTCAAGATGGTGCCGGGCCGGATGGAGAGCCTGGTGGCGGTCGGAGTCCCGGGGGCCCTCCTGCTCGCGATGATCGCGTTGCCGTTCTTCGACCGCAGCAGCACCCGGAATCTGCTGCGGCGGCCCATCGCCCTGGGCTCGCTCGTGGCCATCCTCGGCGGGGCTGGCCTTCTCTTTGGCGCCGCGCTGCGGGAACGTCAGCCCGCGATTGCCCTGGAAGTTGGCCGGCCATTGACCTCGATGGAGCGGGCCGGGCGGGCGCTGTACCGCTCGCAGAAGTGTGACGAGTGCCACGCGATTGCCGGGGAAGGAGGGGACAAGGGCCCGGAGCTGACGGCAATCGGGCTGCATCACTCATCGGCCTGGCTGCACAGCATCCTGGAGGATGCCAAGCGATTTCGCGGCGATACCACGGAGATGCCGTCGTTCGGGCCACCCAACCTTACCCACCAGCAGATCGAGGAGCTGGCCCAGTACCTGACCTC
>JAEUJI010000323.1 GCA_016794805.1 Gemmatimonadota bacterium | reverse complement strand
ATCCGGGCCTCCAGCACCACCGAGCTGATCCTTGAGAATTGCCGGGTGCCCAAGGAAAACGTGCTGGGCCCGGTGGGGATGGGGTACAAGATCGCCATCGAGACCCTGAACGAGGGCCGGATCGGCATCGGGGCGCAGATGATCGGGGTGGCGCAGGGTGCGCTCGATGCCGCGGCCGCCTACGTCAAGGAGCGGAAGCAGTTCGGCAAGGCGATCGCCGAGTTCCAGGGAGTGCAGTTCCAGCTGGCGCAGATGGCCACGGAGCTCGAGGCGTCCCGGCTCATGGTGTACAACACCGCCCGCCTCAAGGACCAGAAGGAGCCGTTTCAGCTCGAGGCCGCGATGGCCAAGCTGTTCAGCTCCCAGGTGGCCGACCGGATCACCAGCCAATGCCTCGAGTTGTTCGGCGGGTATGGCTATTCCAAGGAGTACCCCGCGGAGAAGTTCTACCGCGACGCCAAGATCGGCACCATCTACGAGGGCACCAGCAACATGCAGCTCCAGACCATCGCCAAGCTGCTGCTCAAGTAGGTCCGTCGCCCATCCGGGGGCGGGGGCTTCCCCCGCCCCTGTCGTTTTCCCTCCCCACCCTGCGCAATCCCCCCTGGTGGCCCCCGACTTGCTGTTTTCACCCTCCGGGGGCACCCCGATTCGGCCCATGGGCGTTCCAAGCTGTTGCCGGGACGCGGGTTGCCAACTTTCGATCCACCGGTAAATTGCTCCGTCCTGCCCGGCATTCTCCGCTTTCCGGCCAGCCGACGAGCATTCTGAGACCACGAGGTACGACGACCCTGTGCGCCTGATCACACGTGGCACCCTCATCGCATTCGCCCTGGCGCTCTGTGCCATGGCGCTGCCGGAGCGCGTGCAGGCGCAGGAACTCCCCCGCCCCCTCAAGCTGCGGCTCGATCAGTGGTACCGCACCGCGCGCCGGGCCGCGCCGGGAACCTGGGGTATCGCGGTCGCCGATCAGCATGGCCAGCTCCTGTGGACCATCAACCCGGATGCCTCCCTCATTCCGGCCTCCACGGTCAAGCTCCTGACGACCGGATACGCCCGCAGCGTGCTCGGCGGCGAGGCCCGCCGCTCGACCCGCGTGATGGGCTACGGGTCGCTCGATGAGGTCACCGGGGAATGGCATGGCCGCTGGGCGCTGGAACTGAACGGCGACCCGACCCTCGAGAGTCCCGACGGCCATGGCCCGCGGCTGCAGGACCTGGCGAACCAGCTGGCGCAGTCCGGGGTCCGGCGCCTCCGTGGCCCGCTCGCGGTGGTCAGCGGCGATGGCTCGGCCGCCGACGCCAGTTTTCCGGCGAGCTGGCGCCGTGCCAACTGGGGCAGCATCTACGCCCCGCTGGTCGGGGCCATCACGCTGCACGAGAACGTGGTCTGGCTGCATGTGGCGCCTGGCCGGAAGTCCGGCGCCCGCCCGACCCTGGTCGAGACCTCGCCCGCCGGCCTCAACGCCCTGGTGACGATCCATGCCACCACCGTCGCCGGGCGCCGCTCGCGGCTCCGAATCCGGCGCATGGCCGATGGCGGGTACCTCGTCACTGGAGCCGTGGGCAGCGGCGCCGGCGTGCGGCGACTGGTCACCGTGGCCGGCGATCCAAAGGCGGTGCTCGCCGCGGCCTGGGCCCGGGCGCTGGAACAGGCCGGGATCGTGTGGGACCGGACGCCCTCGCCGATCACGGTGGAAAACCCGCCGACCGAAGAGATGGCGTCGGTCGAGTCACCGACCTTTGATTCGGTGGCCTACGAAGTGAACCGTCGCAGCCTCAACATTGGCGCGGAACTGCTGCTCCGCTGGGCCGCGGGCCCGGACAGCGGGCCGGCGCTCCTCACCGAGCATGTGCAGCAGGTGGCCGGGGTGGCCGGCGGGGTCAACCTGGTGGACGGCAGCGGCATGTCCCACGAAGACCGGGTGACGCCCGCGACGTTCATCGCCTACATGGCGAATTTCCAGAACACCGCCGCGGGGCGGAACTTCCCTTACCTCCTCCCGGCGAATGGCCAGGGGACGCTGGCCCGCCTGTCTGGCGGCCTGCCGGAGCCGGGCGTGGTGCGGGCCAAGACCGGAACGTTGAGCGGGGTGTCCACCCTGGTCGGGTACCTCGGCCGCCGCGACGGGATGTTCCTCGTCTCCCTGATGTACAACGGTCCCCGCTCCAAGACCGCCAAGCGCCACCAATGGGCGGCCTTCCGCCTGCTCGGCGCCGACGGTGCCTCGATTCCCGCCGATGGGAACGAGGACATGACCGACCCGGTGGGTGAACTCGGGGGGGAACCCGCCCAGGACTAGCCGGGCCAGACGTTGCCGTCCCCCCAGTCGCACCGCCCCGATCCAAATCCGCAAGTAATTACCAGACAATGTGTTACGACAGAGGTCGAGGGCCACACCTACTGCCGCCAATTACCGGGCCTGGGTTAATCATGAATTCATGGGTGGGCCGTAGATTGTCCCGGGTCACCACCGGACGGATCCATGAGCCCTGCCCACCTGCACCTGATACTCAATCACCTGCCCGTCATCGGCACTCCGCTCGTCCTGGCCCTGCTGCTGTGGGGCCTCCTGCGCCGGTCCCGCGACCTGCAGCGGGCGGCGCTTGGCGCGGTGGTCCTGCTGGCGGTCGTGTCCTACCCCGTGTTCCTCACCGGCGAGCCGGCGGAGGAGCAGCTGGAGGACACCACGTGGTATCAGGAGCGCCTGGTGCACGAGCACGAGGAACGCGGCGAGGCGGCGCTCATCGCCATGCTGCTGACCGGCGGCATCGCCGTGGTGGGGTTGTGGCAGAGCCGGGGTTCGCGCCCGGCCGCGGCCGGCCTGGGCGGCATTACCGCCGGGGGACTGGCGCTGAGCGCGGCGCTGTTCGGCTGGACGGCGCTGGCGGGCGGGGTAATCCGGCACGACGAGGTTCGGCCTGGAGCCGCCGCCCTCGCACCGGGTGGCGATGGCGGTCAGGCGGCGACTGGCGGAGGCCAACATGACGGCGACGACGATTGAGGGAGCGGACCAATTGCGCGTCCTGCTGGTAGAAGACGAGCACCGGCTGGCTGAAAGCCTGGCCCGGGGGCTGCGCGAGGCGGCCCATGCGGTGGACGTGGCGGACACCCTGGCGTCGGCGCGGCAGAAGCTTGAACTGGAGCGCTACGACGCCGTGATCCTCGACGTCAACCTGCCAGACGGCTCGGGCTTCGGGCTGGCGGCGGAGCTCCGCAAGCGGGCGATCCCGGTCCCGATCCTGATGCTGACCGCGCGCGATACGGTCGAGGACCGGGTGGCCGGCCTCGACAGCGGCGCGGACGACTACCTGGTCAAGCCGTTCGCCTTCGAGGAGCTGGTGGCCCGGCTCCGGGCCCTGCAGCGCCGGGCTCCCGAAAGCCGGCCCACGCGGATCACCGTCGCGGACCTCGTGGTGGACCCCGCCGCCCGGACCGTCACCCGGGCGGGGCGGCCCGTGGAGATGACGACGACCGAGTACGCGCTCCTCGAGTATCTTGCCCGTCAGGCAGGGCAGGTCTGCGGCCGCGCCGCCATCAGTGGCGCGGTCTGGGATGAGAACTACGACCCCTTCTCGAACATCATCGACGTCTACGTGTCGCGCATCCGCCGCAAGATCGACCAGCCTGGCCTCACGCCGCTGATCCACACCGTGCGCGGCGCCGGCTATTCGCTCGACCCTACCCGGGGCATCCGCCCCGGGTGAACCCGCTCGGCCTCCGCACCCGCCTCGCGCTGGTGTTCGCCACGGGCTTCGCGGTCCTCCTGGGCCTCGGAGCCCTTGGGCTCTACCTGCACCTGGCGCGGAGCTACCAGCGGGACTTCGACCATGGGCTGAGCGACGCGGCCCGCAGCGTCCGGGCGCTGTTCCAGCTGGACCGCCCCGAGTTCGGCTCGGCCGGCGCGACCGCGGCCCATGTCGTGGGCGAACTCGCCTATGGGGACCGCACCCTGGTCGCGTTCGACAGCCTGGGCCGCTTTGTGGCGGCGAGCCAGCGGCTCCCGGGTGAACCCTACTTCAACGATGTCCCGGCGACGGGGAGCGCACGGCGCCTCTCCACCGTCGAGCTCCGTGATGGACCGGCGCGAATCATCCGGGTCCCCCTCGACGGCGTGCAGGTCGTCGTGGCCATGGGCACCCTGCCGCTGGAGCGGCGCCTGGTGCGGCTGCGCCGATCGCTGGTGACGGTCCTCCCCCTCATCCTGGTGCTCGGGGCCGTGGCCGGCGCGTGGGGTTCGGGGCTCGTGCTCCGCCCGATCGGGCGGGTGGCGGAGTCGGCGGAACGGATCAGCGAACAGGTCGAGGCCGGCGCCACCGGGTTCACGCGCCTGGCCCCGCACGCCGCCGGCGACGAGATCAGCAGCCTCACCGACGCGCTCAACCTCCTGGTGGACCGGCTGGGGAGCGCGCTCGAGCGGGAACGGGGCGTGGCGGAGGGGCAGCGGCAGTTCCTGGCGGACGTGGCGCACGAGCTCCGGACCCCGGTGGCCATCCTCCGCAGCGAGGCGGAGGTCACCCTCCGCGCCAGGCCCGACCCGGTGCTGGACCGGCAGGCCCTGGAGCGGATCGCGGCCGAAGCGGCGGAACTCGGCAATCTGGTGGGGGACCTGTTGCTGATCGCGCGCGGCGACACCAACGCCCTGCAGCCGGCCCGGGAACGGCTGTACCTCGATGATCTGGTCTCTCCGGTGCTGAACCGGGTCCGCGCGCTGCCCCAGGCGGCCGACCGGGAACTGCGGCACGGCGAGTTCGAGGCTGCACCGGTGGAGGGCGATCGCCCCATGCTGGAGCGGGCCCTGCTCGCCCTGGTCCACAACGCCCTGCTGCACGCTCCGGGCTCTGCCATCGAGATCTCCACCGGCAGCGCCGGAGGAAACGGCAGTGGCACCGGCACCTCGTGGGTCACGGTCCGCGACTTCGGGCCCGGCGTGGCCCCTGAGCTGCGGCAACGGATCTTCGATCGCTTCGCCCGCGGCTCCGGCGCCACGGCCGGCACCGGTCTGGGCCTCGCGATCGCGCGGTCGATCGCGGAAGCCCATGGTGGGACCCTCACGCTGGACCCGGTGGACCGCGGCGCGGCGTTCACCCTGCGCCTGCCCGCCCCCACGGCCTGAGCCGCTACAACATCAGGTGTGCCAGCTCCACACCGGCGGGCGCGGCACCGGTCGCGCCCATCGGCTCGATGGTCAGCGCCGCGCCCATCACGTTCCGGGCATTGGGCGGCATCGGCAGGGTCAGCAGCGCGGGACTCCGGCCATCAGTCTTCACTTCCACGCCGCGCACCATCCCCGAGTCCGTGATGAACCAGAACTGGCACACCTCCCCCGGCTCGGACGCCGGCAGCCCGTAGACCACCACATTCCAGCGGTGGGTGCGCTCGTCGGCGAAGATCAGCATCCCGCCCTGCTTCTTCCCCATGCTGATGCTCGCGTGGCGCACCATCCCCGCCTCCCGGATGATGCCGAGGGTGTCCCGAGTCATGGCCAGTTCCTCCACCAGCCGTCCCCGCTCCTGCGCCAGTTGCCGCTCGAACGCCCGGGTCGTACCCAGGGCCCAGAACCAGGCGCCAAGACTGAGGGCCAGCGAGGCCGCCAGGGCGAACGGCACCAGCCACCGGGGCGGCCCCCGGCGCTCCCCCAGCGCGCCGGCCACCAGCGACCGGGTGAGTCCGGGGCGGGGCGGTACCGGGGCAAGCCCCATGGGAAGCCAGGCCAGTTCCTGCTCCAGCCGCGCGATCGCGGCCCGGCAGTCTGCGCAGCCGCCGAGGTGCTCGGTGAAGCTCCGCTCCTCGTCGGGCTCGAGGGTGCGGGCGACGAAATCGGTGCGATGTTCGACAAACCAGTCGTGCGCGATCATACGACCCAGTCCTTGAGCGAGGAGAGTCCGCCCCGCAGCTTGTCAAAGGCAAGCCGAAGGCGCGTCTTGACGGTGCCGAGCGGGATGGCGAGCCGCCCCGCGATTTCCGAATGGGTGAGTCCCTCGAAATAGGCGAGCTGCACCACGTCGCGCTGGTCGGGAGGGAGCGCGGCGAGCGCGGCATGCACGGCCCGGTGCACCTGCCAGCCGGGCGTGCCGGCTTCGTCCGGTTCCACGGGAGCGGCGCTGCCCGCCCCCAGCCCGCCGAGGGCCAGGAGCCGGCGCGCCTTGTCCACCCGGCGGCGCCGTCCCCGCAGCCGGTCGATGGCCCGATTGCGGGTGATGCGGAGCAGCCACGGCATCAGCCGGCCGCTGCTCTGGTCGAACAGGTCCACCCGGCGCCAGGCGATCGTGAAGGCCTCCTGCACCACCTCCTCGGCCTCGTCGCGGTCGGCGAGCATCGCCTGCGCCACCGCCAGCAGCCAGGGCGTCGCCACCTCCACCAGTTGCACCAGGGCGCGTTCGTCGCGGGCGATGAGCCCCGCGGCGAGACTGGCCTCCCGGGCGTCGCTCAGGAGGCGCGGGCCGGGGGCGTCGGGGCGCGGCAATCTGTGCTGGGAATCGGGCACGGCCAAGGATCGCACCTCGACGGCAGGCGCCGCCAGAGCAGGACACGCAAACGCCCCGGCACCCGGGGCGGCGGCCGGAGTGACCCTCCGGCCCCGCGCAATGCAACGAGGCGTGAGCCCGGGCGGATCTCTCCCGGACTACTCGGCCTTGTAGGCCACCGTGAAGGTGTACTCATCGGCCGCGGCGTCGTGCCCGTAGCCGATGTCGATATCGCCGGTGGTGCCCGCCGCCACCGTGTTCACCACCTCGTGCCGGAAGTGGTGGGTCGAGTCGATGGTGGCGGTGAGGCCGGTCGCGGGAAGGAAGGTGAGCGCGGAGTAGTGATCATCCTCGTGGGCATCGAGGTTTTCGTCCCCGGCATTGTAGAAGGTGACGCGCACGGTGTCGCTGCCGCCCGCCGTCAGGCGCACGGTGTCGTCCGCCATGGCGACTCCGTTCACCGCCAGCTCCAGGCGAACCGGGGTGTGATCCTCGGCGGGCGGCTCGTTGCTGTCGCTGCAGGCGGCCACCAGGGTGGCGGTGACAAGCAGGGCCGAGGGGACGAAGCGAGAAGGGGAACGCATGCGAATTGCCTCTGGTTCAGGATGGGGCAAGCGGGAGGCGCAGCGCGGCGCGAAGGGTCCGCGGCGCGCCAGGGTTGAGAAAGCCGGAGGCGCGGATCTCGGGATACCGCGCGTTCAGCAGGTTCTGCAGTTCGAGATCGAGCGTACCCCACCGCGGAATGCGGAGGGAGGCGCCCAGGTCGGTGAGGACATAGGGGCGGGTGCGCACCCCCGGTTCGCCGATCGGGGTGAAGGGACCGCTCCAGCGGAAGAGCACCCGGGTCTCGAGCGCGGAGGTCGCGGCCAGCGCGAGCTCCGCCCGGCCGAGGTAGCGCGCCACGCCGGGCACCCGGGCGCCCGGCGTGAGCGGGACATCATGAAAGCTGGGTTTCGGCCTCGGGATGCCGCCGACGAGGGACGTCGATACCAGGGTGCCGGTGGTGTCCCCGGCGCCGGTGATTCGCGCGTCGTTGAGCGTGCCTTCCAGCGCGACCCGGAGCCGGGAGGTGAGCGCCACGCCCAGAGAAGCCGAGATCCCGCGCCGGCGGCTGGTGCCGGCATCGGACACCTGGAGGGTGACCGGGTCGAGGATCCGTTCATTCCGGGTGCTGGTCTGGAACAGGGAGAGCTGGCCGTTCACCCGGTCGCCACTCAGCTGCACCCCGACTTCGCCGGACCAGGCGGTGACGAGCGGCTGCTTCGGGTTCGTGATGGTGCCGATGGCACTGCGGAAGCCGCGGCTGCCGGTGACCACCATGCTCCAGGGGCCGCCGAGCAACACCCGGGCGCCGGCCTTGGGGGAGATGGCCCCCTGCACCTCGGCACGGAAGGGATCGCCGGCGATGGCGCGATCCCGGGCCCGCACCCGGAGCAGGTCACCCCGCAGACCGAAGTCGTACTGCACCCGGTCGAACACGAAGCCGCGCCAGCGCAGGTACGCCCCGCCCTGCTGGAACTGCCCGTCACTCAGCTGACGGGTCTCGACCCGGTCTCGGCGTTGCGTCCCATAGAGCTGGTAGTCGTCCCAGTCGGCGCGGCCATCGACCCCGAACGCCACGTCGCCGCTGCCGGCCGGGGCCCGCCAGCTGGCAGTGAAACCCAGGGCGGTCCGCCGGTCCCGCTCCTCCTGCTGCTCCACCACACCATCCTCGGCGATGGACAGGAAGACCGTGGAGCGCACCAGCTGGGCCCAGGCCTGCAGGTCCAGCTGGGTCTCGCTCGGAAAGCGGTGCAGCAGGGTGCCCTGGAGGATGGCCCGGCCTCCGGAGCCCCCATCGGTCCGGTCGGCGGCGCGGCTGAGGTGGCCGGCGTTGTAGTCCGCCACCGCCAGGAAGCCGGGCGAGTTCCAGGTAGCCGCGTAGCTCGCGAGCCCCCCTTCGAGCCGGGTACGCTCGCCCACGCGGCGCCAGCCGCGCAGCAGCAGGTTGCCGAGCCAGCTGTCGCTGTTGTCCCGCCATCCCCCTTCCCGCCGGCCATCGAGCGCGATGAGAGAGCCGCCCGAGGCGCCGCGATGTCCGGTACGGATCCAACCCCCGGCCTCGCCGTAGCTCGACCCACCGAGCGACGCCGCGAGACCCTCTGCATCGGCGTGGGTGTTGACCTCCACCGCGCCGGCGAAGGCGAAGTTGCCGTACAGCGGACTGGCCGGCCCGTGGATGACCCGGAGCCCGCTCACCGCCGCGGGGGAGAAGATGGTCCAGTCGGCGTAGCCCTCCACATGCCCGTGCAGCGGCAGGTTAATCGGGACGCCATCCAGCACCAGCAGGACGTCGGAGGAGTGATCCGAGGTGAAGCCGCGGATGACGACATCAGAGGCCCAGCCTGGGCCCTGCCCCTGTTCGTGCACCTCGAGTCCGGCGGCGCGGCGCACCAGGTCGTAGGCGTTGGCGCTCTGCTGCCGCTGCACCACGGGGCCCGGCACGTTGACCACCAGCTCCGGTGGCGGAACCGCGCGGATGCGTTCCGCGGTGACCTCGAGCGTTTCGAGGACCAGCGGGGCGGAATCCTGCGCCTGGCCGGCAAGCGGCCCGGCGCCGGCGAGGAGCATGAGGAGCGCGCCGGCGAAAGAGACCGGCACGCCACGGAACGGCGTGGACATCGGAAACCCTGGCGTGAGGGACCTGGGTCACGGCCCCGGCGCGCGCCCACCTGGCGCGACCGCGGACGGGACGGAAACCGGCTCAGGCGCTCGCGGGAGGGCCGATCTGGAAGGGGAGAAGGCGGGGCGCCACCCGGAACAGGGTGACGGGCTGGGGCGCGCTGAGTACGAACGCGCGTGTCAGGGCCGGCGCGAGGGCCGGCGCAACGGACGGGACTCCGGTGATCGCCGATCCGTGGCAGCTGCCGAGGCAGGTGCAGCCGGCGGCATGGTCATGCGCGTCGGCGGGCTCGGAATGATGCGCGGGACCGTGCTGAGCGGTGGCCGCCGGGGCAACGGCTCCGACCGCGTCGTGCTCCGGGCAGCCGTGCAGCCCGCTTCCGTCCGCCAGCTGCAGCGCAACGAAGAGCAGGATCTGCCCGACGGCAACAGCGCCGCGGAGGACGGCCCGGGGGAGCTTCATGAAGGAAACGATAGGCAGGGACATGGGGCGGCGCAATCCGGGCCGGTCAGCGCTGGAGGTCTTTCGCCTCGCGCAGCCCCGCGCCTTCCAGCCGGGCGGCCGCCTCGGTGAGCAGGTCGTCGGTCTTGCAGAAGACGAAGCGCACGTAGCGGCGCCCCAGCTCCGGCCGGCTGAAGAAGCTCGAGCCCGGCACCGGCGCCACCCCGCGCTCCCGTGCCAGCCATTCGGCGAACGCCGTGTCGGGGAGGTCCGACAGCCGGGAGAAATCGGCGAGGATGTAGTACGCCCCCTCCGGGAGGGTGACGCCGAAGCCCGCGCGCGACAGCGCGTCTCCCAGCATCCCGCGGCGGCGGAGATACGCCGCGGCCATCTCGTCATAGTACGCCGGCCCGAGTTCGTCCATCGCGGTGGCGAGCGCCTCCTGCAGCGGCGCGGGCGCCCCGACGGTGAGGAAGTCGTGCACCTTGCGGATCGCGTCCGTCGCGCCGGCGGGCGCGACGATCGTCCCGAGCCGCCACCCGGTGATGCTGAAGGTCTTGGAGGCGCCGCTGATGGTGATGGTCCGCTCCGCCATCCCCGGCAGGGTGGCGATGGGGATGTGCGGCGCCCCGTAGCGGATGTGCTCGTAGATCTCGTCCGTCACCGCCCAGGCGTCGTGCCGCCGGCAGAGCTCGGCGATCCCCTCGAGTTCAGCCCGGGTGAGGACCCGGCCGCTGGGATTGGCGGGGCTGTTGAGGATGATGGCCCTGGTCCGGGGGGTGAACGCCCGGGCCAGCCGGTCCAGGTCAAGCGGCTCGCCCGGGAGGAGCGGCAGGTACACCGGGGCGGCGTCGCAGAGGATCGTGTCTGGGCCGTAGTTCTCGTAGAACGGCTCGAAGACGATGACCTCGTCCCCGGGGTTCACCAGCGCCAGGAGCGCGGCGATCATCGCCTCCGTGGCGCCGCAGGTGACCGTGACCTCCGCCTCGGGGTCCACGGTCATGCCATACCAGGCGTGGTACTTCCGGGCCACCGCCTCCCGCAGGCGCCGGGCGCCCCAGGTGATGGCGTACTGGTTGATGTCGTCCCGGATGGCGCGCGCCGCCGCCTCCTTGAGGAGTTCGGGGGCGGGAAAGTTGGGGAAGCCCTGCGCCAGGTTGATGGCCCCATGCCGGGCGGCCAGCCGTGACATGCCGCGGATTACCGACTCGCGGAAGCCCTGGGTCCGGCGGGCGGGAGGGGGAGTCATGGTCGCAATCTAGCGCGGGCTCTATCTTGTCCGCATGCCAGCCCCTTCCCGTCAGGCGACCGCCCGCATCGTCCACATGGCCCTGGTCACCGGGATCGTGCTGCTGACGGTGGTCTTCTCGGTGCTGCCCCCACCCGCCGCCGTGGGGCCGCGGCTCCAGCAGCTGCTGGTCTACCTCGCCTTCGGCTTCGGGGCCATGGGCTGTGCGGGTTCGCTGATCCTCGCGAGTCGCCTGCCGCGGGAGGAGCTGCGCGCGGCCGAAGCGTGGTGGGACGCCCATTTTGGCGAGGTGATGGTCCTCTGGGTCCTGCTGGACGGGCCGGCGGTCTTTGGCGCCGCGGCGCACTTCCTGAGCGGCAGCGCCCTGCCCCTGGTGGTCACGGCGGTGGCGCTGCTGCTCCTCGTGCTGCAGGCCCCGCAGCGCCTGCGGGGCGGGTAGGCCGGCGCCGGTTCAGGGGACGCGCCCGGTGGCGAGGGTGATGTCATCCACCCACATGGTCTGGGCCACGGGGGAGCCGACGCCGATGTAAGGAGCAATCAAGAACTGGGACAGCTGCATCGAGGCGTTCGCCCCGGTGCGGAACAGCACATTCTGGAGATCGACCTTCAGTTGCCCGTCAAACCAGTACTGGGCAATCCCATCGGCCACACCCTTGCCACCCTGAACGCTGTTCAGCTGGTAGTACACCTCCACCATGTGCCAGTCGTTCTTGTAGCCGGCGCCTGCAGCGTTGGTGAAGGACGGCCCCGCTGCATCCCACTGCTTGCCGTTACGCCATTGCGCGCCAGATTGATAGCAGCTCGTCGGATACCCATCCGTGTTCCCATTGCATCCCGCAGCGGCCCGGTTCTCGGTAACGGCCGAGAGGTCCTGACCCACCTTGGTCGCGTCAATATTGAGCGCATCGCCCATGTTCAGTCGCGGGACCCCGCCCGCAGCCTGCCATGTGTGCTCGACGTACAACGTCAGGTGGGTAGCCGAGGGGCCAATCCAGTCGGTGTCCACGTTAGTCAGGAAGTGAAGCTCGTGCGGATGGTAGGTGGTCCCGGATCCCACAAAGTTGGCGCTGTACTTGACCCAGTAGCGCAGGAAGACGCGGTCGGTTGGCGTGAACTTGTGGCGCAAGGCACCGCCCTTGACCGGCGAGGTCGCCCCCGCGTTGAAGGCCATCTGGAGCGCACCTGCCCCTGCCCGCTGCTCGGTGGCCGAGATTGCAGGGCTGGTATTGTCATACCACCCACGGGCGCCGACCTGCGCGTCATCGAACCCTTCGGTCAGCAGGATGGTGCCCCCCGGAGGCGGGGGCGGCGGCGGGGGAGGCGGGGGCGTGGTCGTGTCCCGGATAGTGACCTGGGCGGTGTCGCCTACCCCCTGCGTGATCGCGATCACGCGGAAGCTGCCCGGGGCATTGCCGGCCTGGTAGGTCCCGTTGGCGTTCACAGTTCCACCGGTGGCACTCCAGGTGGCGGCAATCGGGGTAGAGGAGCCGTCGCTGTAGCTCCCGGTCGCGGTGAAGGAAGCGGCGGCCCCCGGGTTCACCGTCGCGCTGGTCGGCTGCAGGCTCAGCCCCGTCAGCGAGGGAGGGCCACTCGGGTCCGTGATCGTGATGACCGCCGTATCCGCATGCTGGAAGTCCGGGGTCACCGCAATCAGCAGGTAGGTGCCTGGCGCGCTGCCCGCCCGGTACACCCCCCCGGCCGAGACCGTGCCACCGGTCGAGGCCCAACTCACACCGACGTCGGCCGTGGAGCCATCGGAGTACCGCCCAATGGCATCGAAGGCGATGGAATCGCCGACGGCGATGCTCACCGTTGTGGGGTTGATCAGAACTTCTTCCAGCGCCGGTTGGGGGTCGAGCCCACCCGACTTGGCGGGAGCACTGCAGGCAGCGGTAATGACAAGCGTTGTGACCCAGATTGGAACAATACGGCGCACTCTCAACTCGCTGATTGGGGAATGCCACCAGTATCGGCTCCCGACCCACTTTTCTTCAACGACGCCAGCCCCCCTGGCAGCGTGATCCCGGTCACCCCCCCGCCGCTGGACAACCGGCCCGCGCGGGGCAGATTCCCGGACCCCCAGCCACCGGCCCGATCAGACATGGACAGTCGTTCGCTCGAATTCCTCAAGACCCTGCTCGACACCCCGGGCCCCTCCTCCTATGAGACCCTGCCGGCGCGCGCCTGGCGCGCGCAGGCCGGCGGTTTCGCGGCGGAGGTCACCGCCGATGTGAGCGGCAACTCCTTCGCAACGCTCAATCCCGCCGCCGCCCCGCGCGTCATGCTGGCCGGCCACATCGACGAGATCGGGGTGATGGTCACCTACATCGACGACGACGGCTACCTCAGCTTCGATACCATCGGCGGCTGGGATCACCAGGTCTTCGTGGGCCAGCGGGTACAGCTCCTCGGCCACGGCGGGACGGTGAGCGGCGTCATCGGCAAGAAGGCGATCCACCTGATGGAGAAGGAAGACCGGGACAAGGTCTCGAAGGCCGGCGACCTGTGGATTGACATCGGCGCGGCCACCCGGGCGGAGGCCTCGGCCCGGGTGCGCATCGGCGACCCCGGTGTCCTCGCCTCCGCGGTGCTCGAATTCCCCAACGGCCGGCTGGTCAGCCGGTCGCTGGACAACCGGGTCGGCGCCTTCGTGGTGCTCGAGGCCCTGCGGCTGCTGGCGCAGGACCCGCCGGCGGCGCGGGTCACCGCGGCCGCCACGACCCGGGAGGAGATCAGCACCACCGGCGGCGGGGCGCGGGCCGGCGCCACCGGCCTCGCCGCCGACGTGGCCATCGTGGTGGACGTCACCCACGCCACCGACTATCCCGGTCTGGAGAAGCGGAAACACGGTGACTACCGGCTGGGGAGCGGCCCCGCGCTGACCCGGGGGGCGGCCATCAATCCGGTGGTGTTCGACCTGCTGGTGGCCACGGCGGAGGCGGAGCGGATTCCCTACACCATCGAGGCGGCCCCGCGGGATACCAGCACCGACGCCGACAACGTCTTCACCGCGCTCAAGGGCGTCGCGACGGCGCTGGTGTCGGTGCCGCTCCGCTACATGCACAGCCCGAACGAGATGGTGGCGCTGGAAGACCTGGACCGGACGGCGCGGCTGCTGGCGGGGTTTGCCCGGCGAGTCACGGCGCAGACGGATTTCGTGCCGCGGTAGGCCTATTCCCAGAGGGTCTGGAGCGCCTTCTCCACCGCGGCGCGCACCTCGCGGTCCTCGTCCTGCAGCATCTCCTTGAGCGCATTGGCGGCCGACGGCCCCGCGACATGCAGTCCCGCGACCGCCGCCAGCCGCACGCTCTGCGGCTTCCGCCGGAACAGCCGGCCTCCCGGTTCGGCGGCCTTGCGCAGCGCCTGGATCGCGTCGGTGGAGGCGATCCGCCCCAGCGCGAGGTACATCTCCCGCTGCACGTCGGCCTTGGCCTCCTCCTCTGCGGCCACCGCGATGGTCATCGCCAGGCTGCGATTGCGCCGCCCATCCAGGTCCTTGGCCGCCTGCAGCCGGACCCCGGGCGTCGCATCCCGCAGCGCCCGGCGCAACGGCTCCACCGACCCGGGTCCCCCGATCCGCCCCAGCGCCCCCGCCACCGCGCGCCGCACCCGCTCATCATCGTGCGCGACCTGCTTGGCCAGCCCGTGCACCGCGCTCTCCAGCCGGAGCTCGCCGCACAGGTCGGCGACGTTTCGGACCACGAACCACTGGTCGTGGCTGAGCATGTGCACCAGCAGCTCGCCCCCCTCGCTCATCTCCTTCAACGCGTTGAAGTAGGCCCGCCGCTGCCCGACTTCCTCGGCGTTGACCAGCGCGTTGAGCAGGACCTCGGTGCCGTCCACCCCCATGCGGCGCAGGACGGCGATGGCCTCCGTCTTCATGTCCCCGTGGGCCGTGAGCCGCACCAGCTGCTCCAGCGCCGAGCGCGGCAGCATCCGGCGGAGGGCGATCCCGTACCCCCGCCCCTCCCCGTCCGATCGCTGCTCCCGGGCCTCGAGGCTCACCAGCCCGTACGCCGCCTTGAGCAGCTCCCGCCACTCCTTCTGCCGCCAGGCGTACTCGCCGGTGGCGATGAGCTGGTTGAGCAAGTCGTTGCGCGAGGTCTGGCTGTCGGCGTGCGACAGACGGTTCACCAGCTCATCGGTCGGGCTGATCGCGTGGGTCTGCAGGGTGGCGAAGTGCATCATCCCGACCTTCGCCTCGGTCAGCGCGTCGGGCCCGATGGCGCTGATGTGCCCCTCGTCATCCACCTTGGCGGAGGGCCGCCCCGACGGTTCGGTTCCGGACTTCCGGTCCGCGGGGAGGCGCAGGGACTCGGGCAACGGCAGCACCGGGATGACCCCGCAGCCCGCCGAATCCAGCCGGGCGGTCAGGTGGTCGAAGGAGCCGTAGGTTCCCTTGGGCGCCGCCAGCATCCGGACGAGGGACAGCAGGGTGGAAGTCATGAGGCCGGAGGGGAGCCGGACCTCGCCCACACCGTGGGCCCGGAACTGCTCCTGTAGCGCAGCCACCTCACCCCGCCCCACCGGCACCTCCACCTGGTCCCACTTGAACCCGCCCTCGGTCACCTTGAGGGAGTGGTCCCCTTGTGGAAGGTTCGCGACGAAACGCCGGAATGCCTGTTTCTGCTCCTCCTTGCGGTCCGGCTGGTCCCGGAGCAGGAGGAGGACATTCGCCAAGTCGGAGAGGATGCCGGCCGGAGTGGTCATGATATAGGTGATCTCGGTCGCAACTTAAGCCCTAGTCTCAAGTGCTGCAATGGTTTAGGCAGGCCGGAGCCGGCGCAGGGCGATCCGCCTTCATCCGCTCCGGGTGCATTGCTAGCTTTGTGCCCATGACCACCCGCCTTCGAGCCGCCCCCCTCCTCGTCCTGGGGGCCGTGTGTCTTGCCCTTCCCGCTGCCGCCCAATCGACGGCGGACGCTGTCGCCCTGCTCAATGACGTCCGGTACCTGTCAGACGATCGGCTCGGTGGCCGCCTGATCGGGGCGAGTGGCGCCGACAGCGCCGCCGAGTACCTGGCCCGCCGCTTCCGGCAGGCGGGCCTCCGGCCCTCGCCGTCGGGCTGGTTCCAGCCGTTCACCGTGGCGCCCGACGCCCCGGCTGCGGCGCACACCGGCATCGGTGGCGCGGTGGGGAAAAACGTGGTCGGGGTGCTCCCCGGCCGGGATCCGGCGCTCCGCAATGAAATCGTCGTGGTCGGTGCCCACTACGATCACCTGGGCCCGGGTACCTTCGGCGCGCTGGACCCCGACAGCGCCGGCCGCGTCCACAACGGCGCGGACGACAATGCCTCCGGCACCAGCGCCCTGATTCACATTGCGCGCAAGCTCGCCTCGGCGCCACCGGCGCGGACCGTGGTGTTCCTGGCCTTCAGCGGGGAGGAGGAGGGGCTGCTCGGCTCCGACTACTACGTCAAGAACCCGCTCTTCTCCCTGGCCCGGACCTACGCGATGGTCAACATGGACATGGTGGGCCGGCTGCGGGACAATCGCCTGCTGGTGTACGGCACCGCGACGGCGCAGGAGTTCCCTGCCCTGCTCGATTCGCTCAACACCCTGGCCCGGTTCGACCTCCGTGGCTCCGGGGATGGCTGGGGCCGGAGCGACCAGTCCTCGTTCTACGGCGCCGGCAAGCCCGTGCTGCACCTCTTCACCGACCTGCACGAGGACTACCACCGCACCACCGACGATTGGGAGAAGATCAACGCCGATGGCCTCGCCCAGGTGGCGGACTTCACCGCCGAGATCGTCCGGGCCCTCGCCGATCGCCGCGCGCCGCTCACCTTCGTCAACGTGCCGCCCCCGCAGGCCGCCACCGGCGCTCCCGCTCCCGGATACGGCGCCTACCTCGGCACCGTCCCCGACATGTCGGAGAATCCCGGCGGGGTGCGGCTGACCGGCGTCCGCGCCGGCAGCCCCGCGGAAAAGGCCGGGCTCCGCGGCAACGACATCATCACCCGCCTGGGCGAGACCGTCGTCTCCGATCTGCAGGCGCTCACCGGCGCCCTCCGTCAGCACAAGCCGGGCGATGTCGTCGAGCTGCGCTTCCTGCGCGACGGCGCCGAGCAGCGGGTCAGCGTCACCCTCGGCACCCGGGGCGGCTGATGGCCGCCGTGCTGGACCCGCAGCCCATCGTCGCCGGGCTGCGGGGCCTCTTCTGCCGTGACGCCGGCCGGCAGGCGCTGCTGCAGTACGCCGCGGACCGGATCCGCGCCGCCGGGGCCCCGTACACCTCCGTGTACCTCTACATGCTCCACGGCGAGGACCTGCTGCTGGAGGCCTGGAGTGGGCGGGAGACGGAGCACACCCGCATCCCGGTAGGCAAGGGCGTCTGCGGCACCGCCGTGGCCACCGCGACCGACCAGAACGTCGGCGACGTCCGCGCCATCGGGAATTACATCGCCTGCAATACCTTCACCCGCTCCGAGCTGGTGGTGCTGATCCGCCGGGGCGAGACCATCCTGGGCCAGATCGACGTGGACAGCGACGTCCCCGATCCCTTCACCCCCGCCGAGGAAGCAGCGGTCCGGGCCGTCGCCGATGGCCTGGCGGTCCTGCTGTGAGCGCCGCCGCCGCGGTGGCCACCACGACCCGGGCGGTGAACGGCGTCGCCCTCTTCGAACGCCGGGTTGGCGGGGGCCCGCCGGTCGTGGTGCTCCACGGCGGGCCGGGGGCCCACCACGACTACCTGCTCCCGGGCTTCGACACCCTGGCCGAGGGCCGGGAGTTGATCTACTACGATCAGCGGGGCGGCGGCCGGTCGCCGGTGGAGCGTGCGGTCCCGGTGGGGTGGCGCGAGCATGTTGCCGATCTGGAGGCGCTCCGCGCCGACTGGGGGCTCGAGCGGCTCACCCTGGCCGGCTACTCCTGGGGCGGCCTGCTCGCCATGCTCTACGCCGTGGAGCACCCGGCCCGGGTGGAGCGGCTGGCGCTGGTCTCGCCGGCGCCGGTGTCGCGCGCGGCGCGGGACGAATTCGAGCGCCGCTTCCAGGCGCGTACCCTGGCGCCGGAACTGCAGGAAGCCCGGCGACTCCTGCGGGAGAGTGGCCTGCGTGAACGGGATCCCGCGGCCCACGCGGCCCGGATCTTCGAGCTGGCGGTTGCGGGTTACTTCCACGACCCGGCGCGCGCGATGGCGCTGACCCCCTTCCGCGTTACCGAACGCACCCGCGCCGAGGTGTGGGCCTCGCTGGCCGACTTCGACCTGCGGCCGGCGCTCCGCGCCCTGACCCTTCCGGCCCTCGTCCTCCACGGGGCGGAGGATCCCATCCCGCTCGACAGCGCCCGGGAGACTGCGGACGCCCTCCGGGCGGAGTTGCGGGTCATCCCCGCGTGCGGCCACGTGCCCTACGTGGAGGCGCCGGCCGCCTTCCACGCGGCATTGGACGCCTTCCTGCCCCGGTCATAGCTTACCCCCCTCATGCGCCGCACCCCCTACGACCTCGCCTTCGGCAGTGACGCCGAGCCGCGCTTCGGGCAGATCCGTGAGTCGCTGGCCCGGACGGGCCGCGACGCGGGGGATGCCGATGCGTTCGTGCTCGACCCCGAGGTCGTGACCTACCTCCGCGAGCTGGTGCCGGAGGAGGGGATCGGCGAGGGCGTGGCCGAGCATGTGGCCCTGCTGCACCACGCCTTCCTGTACTGGCTGGCGGGCGGCTGGCTGATCCGGCCGTCCGCGGACCGCGTTCGCGCCCTCCTTGCCGGCGCCGCCGCCGCGACCGGCGCGGCGCCGCCGGCCTGCTACTACGTCCAGCTTCCCGAGCGGCTGGTCTGGGCGGAGCTCGCGGAAGGGGAGCCGCATCAGCCGCTGGACGGGATCTTCGTGCGCCCCTGGCCGGCGGGAGGGCTGTTCGCGCTGGCGGTCTTCGGGCTCCATCCTGGTGCCGACGGCTTCAGCGTGGTGGCCGCCGATGGCTACCCACCGGAGGCGCCCCTGCGCGAGGATGGCGGGGCGTGGTTCGCCTCCATCCTCGACGGTGGGGTGCAGGCCGGACTGCACTCGATCACCAGCGCGGAAGAGCTGCTGCTGCTCGCGGCCCGGACCCTTCCCGTGGCGGGCGGGGCCGTCGCCTGCGCCGCCGGGGTCCAGCGCCCGCACACCCCGGTGGAGGTTGGCGCCGCATGACCGCACCGGACGGCAAGGGCGTCGCGCAGGTCCTGGAGCAGATTGCCGCCTTCCTCGAGCTGCAGGGGGAGAATCCGTTCCGGGTGCGCGCCTTCCGGAGTGCCGCGAAGGCGGTGGGCGCGCTGAGCGGTGGGGTCGCCGAGGCGATCGCCGACGGATCGCTCGCCGCCACCAAGGGTGTCGGCCCGGCCACGCTCGCGATCGTGCAGGAGGTGGTGAACACCGGCCGGTCCTCCCTCCTGGAAGAGCTGCGCGAACAGGTGCCGCCGGGGCTGGTGGAGATGCTGCAGATCTCGGGACTGGGTGTCGCCAAGATCCGGCAGATCCATGAGACGCTGAACATTGATTCGCTGCCGGAGCTGGAGGCGGCGGCGCGCGACGGTCGGCTCGCCCGGCTGCCCCGGTTCGGGCAGAAAACCGCGGAGAACATCCTCAAGGGCATCGCCTTCCTGCGGCAGTCGAGCGGCCTCCGGCTGGCGCACCACGCCGCCGACGAGGCCGAGGCGCTTCGCGCGGCGCTCGCCGCGCTGCCGGGGGTGCAGGATGCCGTGGTCGCGGGGGATGTCCGGCGCCGGATGGAAGTGGTGCGGGAACTCGTGGTGGTGCTGGTGGCGGACGTGGGGCCGGAGGAGATTTTCCGCCGGATCGGGCAGCTCCCCGGCGTCCACGAGTTCTCCGGCCAGGACGAGCGCCGGGTGACGCTCAAGGTGAGTGGCGGCGCGGAAGCCCAGGTGATCGTCACCACCCCGCGCAATGTCGGCGGCGTGCTGGCCCAGGCCACCGGCAGCGACGCCCATCTGGCGGCGCTCGCGGCCCATGCCCGATCGCGCGGCTTCACGCTCGACGGCGCCGCGCTCTGGCGGGGGAGCAGCTTCGTCCCCACCGCGGACGAGGCGTCGTTCTACGGGGCCCTGGGCCTGCCCCCGATCGCCCCCGAACTCCGGGAGGGGCGGGGGGAGGTCGAGGCCGCGGCCGCGGGAGCCCTTCCCCCGCTGGTGGAGCGGGCGGACCTGAGGGGATTCCTGCACTGCCACACCCGGGCCTCCGACGGCACCAACACCGTCGAGGAGCTGGCGCGCGCCTGCCGGGCGGAGGGCTACGACTGGGTCGGCATCACCGACCACAGCCAGGCGGCAGCCTACGCCGGCGGCCTCTCGCCGGATGACCTCCTGCGACAGATGGACGAGATCGACGCGGTGAATGCCGGGGGCCTCGGCATCCGGATCCTCAAGGGCATCGAGGCCGACATCCTGGGGGACGGCCGGCTCGACTACGAGGACGCCCTGCTGGCGCGGCTGGACTTCGTCATCGGCTCCATCCACAGCCGCTTCGGGCTGAGCCGCGTGGAGATGACCGCCCGGATGCTCGGCGCAATGGACAATCCGCATCTCGCCATCATCGGGCACCCGACCGGCCGGCTGCTGCTGTCTCGGGATCCCTATGCCATTGACATGGACGCCGTGATCGCGAAAGCGGCGGCCACCGGCGTCGCGATCGAGATCAATGCCGATCCGCACCGGCTCGACCTCGACTGGCGGCTGCTCCGGGAGGCCCGCGCCGCCGGGCTCCGGATCTCGATCGGCGCCGACGCACACAACCTGGCCGGCATCCGCAACGTGGAATACGGGGTGGCCATCGCCCGGAAGGGCTGGCTCACCCGGGAGGACCTGCTCAACAGCCTGCCGGTGGAGGGATTCCTGGGCCACGTCGCCGCCCGGCGCGGAGCCCGATGACCGGCCGCCCGCGGAAAGGCGCCCCTCGCGGTCGCCCGGGCCCCGGTGCTCGCAGCGCGAGGCCAGCCCGGATCAGGCCACCAAAGCTCCCGCCCGCGACCGCCCGCGCCCCGGAGATCCTGGGACGGCTCAAGCAGGCCTATCCCGACGCGCACTGCGCCCTGGACCACGCCGACGCCTACCAGCTGCTGGTGGCCACGATCCTGAGCGCCCAGTGCACCGACGCCCGGGTGAACCTGGTGACGCCGGCGCTGTTCGCGGCATATCCCGGCCCCGCCGCGCTCGCCCGGGCCCGCCAGCCGGACGTCGAGCGGCTGGTCCAGTCTACCGGCTTCTTCCGCAACAAGGCGAAGAACCTGATCGCGATGGCGCAGGCGGTCATGACCGGCCACGGCGGCGAAATCCCCCGCACCATGGCGGAACTGCATGCCCTGCCGGGCGTGGGCCGGAAGACCGCAAACGTGGTGCTCGGGAATGCCTTCGGCATCAACGAGGGGGTCACGGTGGACACCCATGTGACCCGGCTCTCAGGCCTGCTCCGCCTGACTCGGAACACGGACCCCGTGAAGATCGAGCAGGACCTCATGCACCTGGTCCCCCGTGCCGACTGGACCCTTGTGTCTCACCTGCTGATCCTCCACGGCCGCGCGGTGTGCATTGCCCGGCGGCCGCGGTGCGGGGACTGCGTCCTTCGCGACCTCTGTCCCTCGAGCCAGGCGTAGCCCCCCCGCTCGGGGGCGCTGTCAGGGATCAGTCAGGCAGGTCGGCCAGGTAGGATTCTTCACGCACCGCCCGGAAGCCGCGCTTGAGGTAGTTGGGCAGCGCCCCGGGATGATCCAGCGTACAGGTGTGCAGCCACACCCGATTCGCCCCCCGCCGCCACCCCTCTTCCACCGCGCGGGTCAGCAGGTACTTGCCGAGCCCCCGCCCCTGGTACTCCGGCAGCACTCCGAAGTAGCAGATCTCCACCGAACCGTCGTCCTGTCCCCGGAGCTCGAAGTACGCCGCGGGAGCGCCCCGCACCGAGAGCAGCCAGATCGTGCTCGGACCGGCGAGCCAGTCCCGGAACTGCGCCTCGGTCCACGGCAGGCGGTCCCGCCAGTGATACTGTCGCCCCACTTCCGCATAGAGGTAGCGGTAGAAGTGCCAGGGGCAGTCGTGAATCTCCTCCAGGCGGACGCCCGGGCTCGCCGTCCCTTCGGCCAGGAGCTGGGCCGGCGAGGTCATCTCCAGGTAGGTCCGCCGCACGCTGATGGTCGCCATGCCCATAGGATAGGTCCCGCCCCCTCCGACGCGTAAGGGCACCCACCGGCGCCGTCCCCCACCGCCCGAGTAAGGGCGACCCTTGTGGTCGCCCGTTGTTCTCCGCGCGCCCCCCGTCCAGCCCCGCCGTGCAAGTGTGGGCCCCCGGCGCATCCCCCGGCCGACTCCTGAAGCCAATGAGGGATCCATGCGTCACTTGCTCCTGAGCGCCTTCGCGCTCGCGCTCGCGTCCACCCCGGCGACCGCCCAGGGCTGGATTGACATCGAACGTCCCCGTGTTGCCATTCGCACCCCCGCCGCCGTCGTCCGGGTGGGTTCCGAAGTCCGCACCGTCATCGAAGGCCGGGTCGCCCGGGTGGAAGTGGAGGAACGCTTCCAGAATCAGGGCGGCGCCATCGCCGAGGGCAGCTACCTCTATCCGCTGCCCGGCGAGGCGGTGTTCCAGAACTTCTCCCTCTGGATGGGAGACCAGGAGCTCAAGGGCGAGATGCTGAACGCCGATCAGGCTCGCGGGATCTACGAGGAGATCGTGCGGCGCCAGAAGGACCCGGCCCTGCTCACCCTCGCCGGCCATGGCCTGGTCCGGGCCCAGGTCTTTCCAATCCAGCCGGGCGAGACCCGGAAGGTGGTGTTGCGCTACACCCAGCTCCTCGACCGGGCGGGTGACGCCCTCCGGGTCCGCTACGCGCTGGGCACCCGGGGCGGCGAGGCCGGCAGCTGGCAGCTCTCCGCGGCCGATCAGGACGCCTACGGCGCCCCCTACTCCCCGACCCATCCCCTGACCGTCCGGCGCGACGGCGGCCGTCTGGAGCTGCGGGTGGATCCGCGGACCGGTGGCGACATCGAGATCCTGCTGCCGCTCCGGCGCGGACTCATCGGCACCAGCGTGCTGGCGCACGCCCCCGGCGGCGAGGACGGCTACGCCATGCTCCTCCTCTCACCGGCGGAGTCCGAGGCCGGCTCCGTGGTACCCCGGGACGTGGCCTTCGTGGTGGATGTCTCCGGCTCCATGTCCGGCACCAAGCTGGAACAGGCCAAGGCGGCAATCCGGCAGGCGCTCGGCACCCTGCACCGGGGCGACCGTTTCCGGCTGGTGGCGTTCAGTTCCGGTATCACGCACTTCCGCGATGGCTGGGCCCCCGCCACCCCCGACGTCCTGCGTGAGGCGACCGCGTTCGTGGACCGGCTCAACGCCGACGGCGGCACCAACATCGCCGGCGCGCTCGAGGCGGTGCTTGGCACCGCCGTGCCGGAGGGACGGCTCCCGCTGGTCCTCTTCATGACCGATGGCATCCCCTCGGTCGGGGAGTCGCAGCCCGATCGCATCGCGGCCATGGCGGCCAGCCGGATCGGACGGGCTCGCGTGTTCACCGTGGGCGTCGGTCACGACGTCAACACCTACCTGCTCGACCGCCTCGCCAGGGAAGGCCGCGGCACCGCCGAGTACGTGCCGCCCGAGGGCGACGTCGAGGTGGCGATGGGCAACCTGATGGGCAAGCTCCGGCGCCCCGCACTGGTGAACCTGCGCCTGGTCGAGAGCCCGGTCACCTTCCGTGACCTCTCGCCGGCCCAGTTGCCCGATCTCTTCTATGGCGAGGAACTGGTGCTCTTCGGCCGGTACCGCGGGCAGGGCAGCGGCGTCGTGGTGTTCGAGGGGGAGCGGAACGGCCGGCGTGAGCGCTTCACCGCGCAGGCCGTGTTCCCGGCCACCGAGGACCGGAACGGCTTCATCGCCCGGCTGTGGGCCGCCCGCCGGATCGGTGATCTCAACCGGCAACTGCGTCTCGAAGGCAGCAGCGAGGCCCTGATCGGCGAGATCCGCCAGCTCGGCCTGCGGCATGGCATCCTCACCGAGTACACCTCGTACCTGGTGCAGGAACCCGGTGTCGTCGCGCAGCGGCAGGATGGCCAGGGCCCACTCGGCGCGGGCAACGCCCTGCCGGCCACGGCCCCCTCGGCGCAGACCGGGCTGCGGGCCTTCGAGGCAGCCAAGGCGAGTGGCGAGCTCTCCCGCGCCACCACGCTCGCGGCCGCGGACCAGGCGGCGGACGCACGGCTGGAAGTGCTCTCCGGCTCGAGCCGCGATGTGCGGCGCGCAGGGGGACGGGTGTTCAACCTGGTGCAGGGTGTCTGGACGGACGTCGGCCACAGCGATAGCCTCCGGGTGCTCAGCATCGCCCCGTACAGCGCGGCGTACTTCGCCGTGACCCGGGCGCTCCCGGAACTGGCGGGCAGTCTGGGCGTGGGAGATGAACTGGTGATCGCCGGGCGCAAGGCCAGCCTCCGCATCGGCGGCGGCGGCAAGGCGACGCTGAGCGAGGCCGAAGTGCGGGCCTTCGTGCGGGATTTCCGCGGGTAACCGATGACTCACGTGCCGATCGAAGAGCTGTTCGCCCAGTTCCACCAGCCGCTCGTGCGGATGCTCTACCGCCGCACGGGCGACCAGGACCGGGCCGAGGACCTGGCGGCGGAGGTGTTCGCCCGCGCGCTCGCCGCCCCGCCGGACAATCCCCGGCCCTGGCTGTTTGCGGTGGCGCTCAACCTGGTGCGTGACGACGGCCGGCGGGCGGTGCGGCAGGGCCGCCGGCTGCAGCTGCTCAAGGGAGAGAGCGCCACCAGCGCCGGACCACCCGACGAGGACTTCGAACGGAACGAGAAGACCAAGGCCGTGCAGGCCGCCCTCACCGAACTGCGGGACCTCGACCGCGAGGTGCTGCTGCTCAAGGCCGAGGGCTTCGACTACGACGAAATCGCGGCCGCCACCGGGCTCGCCAAGGGCGCGATCGGAACCACGATCTGCCGGGCGCGCAAGCGCCTGGTGGAGGCATACCGCGCGCAGGGGAAGGACCGCCATGTCGCATCTTGATGAAGGACAGCTGACCAGCCTGCTGGACGGGGAACTCACCGCCAGCGCCCGTCGGGAGGCCGAGGCCCACCTCGCCGCCTGTGCCGACTGTCGCGGCCTGTATGACGAGATCAGGGCGTATTCCGTGGAGGCGGATGCCCTGGTCACGGGCATCGAGCTGCCGCGGCAGCCGGCGCCGCTTCCATCGGTGCAGCCCAGGGGCGCGGGCGCCGTGGCCACCCGTCGCCCCTTGCCGTGGCGGACGCTCGGATGGGCCGCCACCCTGGTGGCCGCCCTGGGCCTCGGATACCTGGTGCGTGGGATGGACCGACAGGCCATCCCGACTGACGTCGCCAGCAGCAAGGAGCCCGGCGGCGCCACGCCCGCTGGCCTCGACTCGGGCGCGGCTGCCACGACCGGGCTCATTGCCCCTGCGGCACCCACGACCGCCCCCGCCGCAGGGCCTCCGGCTGAGCTTGCCCGGCAGAACACCCTGGAAGCGGCGCCGCGGCGCGACGGGGAGCGGACGCTTCAGGCCCCCGACGCCACTCGCGAAGAGATGGCAGACCTCCGAGCCCGGACGCCGACTCCCGACCCTTCCCCGGCACCGACCGTCGTGGCGGCACCACCCATCGGGACACTGGCAGCGGCGGACCAGTCGGCGAGCTCCGCAAAGTCTGGTAACCGATTGACCGACATGGGGTTCCAGCCCGTCACCATGGAGCGGGCGGTGAGAATCCTCGGGGGGACCATCCGTCTGTTGGATGGACTCAAGCCGGAGCGGGTGCTCACCGGCCCGGGGTCCATCGTCCCCGGAGCGGAACCGGGCATCCCCGTGGTGCGTGTGGTGTACGAAGATCCGCCGGGCCGGGAGTTGTGGCTGGATCAGCAGCGTACCCAGGCTGAGGAGCGCTCAGCGGCCGGGGTGGGGGCGGCAGCCCTGCTCCCGGGTGACACCGTCCTGACGGTCCCGGCCCAGGGTATGCAGAGCGTACGGTGGCTGGATCAACACGGCTTCCGACTTGCGCTTACGGGTTTTCTGCCCACCGATTCGCTGCGGGGATTGCTGCAGCGCGTCCGGTAACCTGCGTCGGCTGGACCTGGAAGGTAGATTGTTCGGCATGTTCCACTTGAACGACCGGCTGCTAGAAAAGCTGATTGACGGGAGCGCCAGCGGCGGCGAGGTGACGCGGATCAAGCGCCACGCCGAGTCCTGTCGCGCCTGCGCCCGGCGGCTGGAGGAGTGGCGCGACAACTACCGCGAAGTCGATGAGCACTTCCCTGACCTGGCGCACGAGGCCGGCCCGGCCGCGACCGTGACGCCCGGGGGGCTGGTGCTCCTTCCCACCGATGACGTCCAGGAACGCAACTGGGCCCCGGACATCACCACGCTCCTCTGGGTAGCGGCAGTGATCCTGGCGCTGGTGGTGGGCTATGGGGCGAGCCGCCTCCGCCAGCCCAACGAGGGCATGGCCGTCGCGTCGCGGGAAGGTCGGGGCGCCCCCCCGGCACCGCAGCGACGCGATGGCATTGCGGCCGGCGCGACCACCGCACCCGTGCCAGCCACCGGTCCTTCGGCGGCGCCGCCTCCCGCGTCCGACGCGCAGGCGGCGCGCAATGCCAGCCCGCGACCCGACCCCGTCCGGGTCAACCCCCCGGCCGGCGCCCGGACCGCGCCGAACACCTCGACGCGGCCGAGCGCGCCTGCGCCCACCCCCGCGACCACGCCGAATCCGGCCGCCACCTCCAGCGCCTCCATTCCGGTCTCCCCCCGGTTCCGCGCCGTTGGCAGCGGCGAGGCGAGCCTCCGGCTGGGCGGGCGCCTGCGCCTGCTCAATGGACTCGAGCCGGACCACGTGGAGATTGGGCCGGCCTCCGCCGTCCCCGGGGCCCAGCGGGGGCTCGACGTGGTGCGCGTGGTGTACCGGGCGCCGGATGGCGGGCGGATCCTGGTGGACCAGCAGCTCATCCCCGCCGATTCTTCCGGCTTCCGGCCCATTGATGATCCGGCGCTCGAGAATGGCGAGACCGCCTACGGCACCTCATCCACCGGTGTGAGCGTTGCGACCTGGCTGGATGAGGAGGGATACCGCATCTCGGTGGTGGCCCAAGCCCCAGTGGACTCTCTCAAGCGCCTGGTGCAACGGGTCCAGTAGTCCGCCGCTGGTGATCCACGCCGCATTGTGACTCCGGTTACGGCGGCACTCCTCCCGTCCCGGCACCGTGGTATCCTCGACTCCTCTACCGAGGTGTACCATGCGCCCCCGCTTCCCCCGGGCTGCCCTCCTGTTCCTGCTGCTGCTGCCCACCACCGCCCACGCCCAGGGTGATATCCGCCTCGGCCTCGGTGGCGGCGTCACCGTTCCCCTTCGTGGCTATGGCGATGTCGTGGATCGGGGCTGGATGGGCAACGCCAGCCTCTCGTTCTTCCCGGCGGCGAGCGCCTCCCTCGGCCTGCGGCTCGACGGGCTGTACGCCCGCAACAGCCTCTCGGCGATCTCGGGACGCCAGACCCAGGCCGGCGGGCTCGCCAGCCTGGTGTTCCAGTTCGGGGCCAGGCGCTCGCCCAACCGGTTCTATGTCTTCGGGGGTGGCGGGTACCTCAAGACCACGACCTCGAGCCCCAACTTCGGGGACGTGAGCGACACCAATCCCGCGATCAACGCGGGCGCGGGATTCTCCTTCGGGGGCCGGGCGGTCGCATTATACGCGGAGGCCCGATACGTCAATGTCTACACCGATGGTCAGAAACCGCAGTTTGCGCCGGTCATGGCGGGCGTAACTTTCGGCGGATTCTGACAGTAGGCTAGATTCCACCGACCTGACCGCCAGCCGTGGTGGCTGAACGTGCGGGTGAATTCCACAGAGGAGCAGGACCATGAAGCGCCTTGTGCTTTCCCTGTTCGCCGTCGCCCTTGCCGCGCAGGCAGCCACCAGCTCACTGAGCGCCCAGTCCAAGGTGAGCGCCGGCGTGGGCGGTGGACTCACGGTGCCGCTGGGCGATTTTGGCGACGCGGCCAAGCTCGGCTGGCACGGCACGGCCCACCTGGGCTATGGGCTTCCGTCGGGGCTCGGGTTCCGCGGCGAGTTCTTCTACGGACAGAACAAGGTCGACGCGAATGTCGACGCGAAGTTCAAGCTCGCCGGCGGCATGGGCAGCGTGACCTACGACATCAAGACCGGCAGCGGGCTCAAGCCGTACATCCTGGGTGGCGTGGGGTACTTCCAGGTCAAGGCTGAGGGCGGCGGCGGGAGCATCAGCGAGTCCAAGGTCGCGTTCGGCGGCGGCGCCGGCCTGAAGTTCAAGGCGGGCAGCGATGCGAACATCTTCGTCGAAAGCCGGTACCTCTCGGTGTCCACCAGCGGCAGCAGCACCACCTTCATTCCGCTGACGGTCGGCGTGTCGTTCGGCTTCAAGTAAGCCGGGCGGAACCTCCCGTAGTCGCTCCGGCGCGGGGCGGGCCATCCGGTCCGCCCCGCGTCATTTCCTGGCGGCGGCCAGCCCCGCGGACCGGCCCGTCACCCAGGCCCAGGCAAAGTTGTACCCCCCGATCGGCCCGAAGGCATCCAGCACCTCACCGGCGAAGTAGATCCCCGGCGCCCGACGGCTCTCCAGCGTGGCCGGCTCCACCTCCCCCAGCGCCACTCCGCCGCCGGTGACCTCTGCCTTCTTGTACCCTTCATCCGAGGTCCAGGGTAGTTCGTACCGGCAGAGTCGCTCGACCAGCGCCCGCCGGGCTTCGCGGGGCAGCTGCGCAAGCTGGGTATCGGCCGGCACTCCACTCTCGAGCAGCAGCCGCTCCACGAGGCGGGCAGGAAGTTCCTCCCGCAGGACCGTCGCCACCTGCTGGGGAGAACGGGTGGTGAGGCGCGCCTCCCACGCGGCGGCGTCCACGCCGCACCACTGCACCCGGATCCGGGCCCGATCGGGGCCGTCCCGATGCCGGGTCACAACATGGGAGACGTCGAGCACCGCCGGGCCGCTGTAGCCGCGGTGGGTGAAGAGGAATCCATCCCGAGCCGTGGCGGTGAGGCCCCCGCCCCGGGCCTCGAGGATCGCGGTGACCGTGACGCCGGCCAGTGCCACGTGAGGGGCTGTGCCGGCCAGGAGCGGCGTCAGCGCCGGGTAGGTGGGTTCCACCCGGTGTCCCAGCTCCCGTGCGAGGTTCAATCCGAAGCCGTCGCTGCCGGTGGCCGGAACCGAGAGGCCGCCGGTGGTGATCACCACCGCCCGCGCCGCGATCACCTCACCGCCATCGAGCCGAACCTCCCAGCGGCCCTCCCCACCCGTCACCCCCAGCACCCGACGGCCGAAGCGACATTGGACGCCCCGCTCCCGCGCGGCGGTGACCAGCCGGTCCCGTACCTCCCGGGCCCGGTTCGAGGCTGGAAAGAGCTTGCCGGTTTCCGGTTCCCGCACCAGGCGGATGGCCAGGTCCAGCTCGAAGTACTGCCGCTGGTCCCGGAGTGGCCAGGCGGCGAGCAGCCGCCGCACCAGGTGCGGTGGCGACTCCGACACGAAGCGCGCCGGCTCGAGGTGGGAGGGCAGGATGTTGCAGCGCCCGCCGCCGCTGATGAGGACCTTCCGCCCCCCGTCCGGCGTCCCCTCTACCAGCACCACGGGGCGGCCGGAGGGCGCGGCGTGCGCCGCGGCCATGAGGCCGGCAGCGCCGGCACCGACCACGACGATGGCGCGCGGGTCGGCTTCAGCCGTCATGGCGGGTCCGGGGCTCGGATCGGGGGATCACGGAGGCGGAATATGCCGGAGTCGGGGGCGACACTCCATATTTCAGCCCCCTGGCCTTCCTCCCACGCGCGCACGAGTCATCATGCAGACCATCATCGAGCCGTTCCGGATCAAGTCGGTGGAACCGATCCGGATGACCACCCGGGACGAACGCGAGCAGCGCCTGCGGCAGGCGGCCTACAACGTGTTCCAGCTGCACTCCGAGGACGTGCTGATCGACCTGCTGACGGACAGCGGGACCTCGGCCATGTCGAGCGAACAGTGGGCCGCGATGATGCGGGGGGATGAGTCCTATGCCGGGAGTCCGTCCTTCTACCGGTTCGAGCGGGCCATCCAGGACATCTTCGGCTTCAAGTACGTGTTCCCCACGCACCAGGGGCGGGCCGCCGAGCGGATCCTGTTCTCCGTCATGTGCAAGGCGGAGGACGTGGTGCCAAGCAACACGCACTTCGACACCACGCGCGCCAACGTGGAGTTCACCGGCGCCCGCGCGGTGGACCTGGTCATTCCGGAGGGGCGCCAGCCGCAGGCGGTGCACCCGTTCAAGGGCAACATGGACGTGGGGGCGCTGGCCCGGCTGATCGCGGAGGTCGGGCGGGAGCGGATTCCGCTCTGCATGCTCACCGTCACCAACAACTCCGGCGGCGGGCAGCCGGTGTCGATGGCCAACATCCGGGAAGTGTCCGCGCTGTGCCGGGCCCACGGCATTCCGCTCTACATTGACGCCTGCCGCTTCGCGGAGAACGCCTACTTCATCAAGCTGCGGGAACCGGGCTACGCTGCGCGCGCCCCGCTGGAGATCGCGCGGGAGATGTTTTCCCACGCCGACGGCGCCACCATGTCCGCCAAGAAGGATGGGCTGGCCAACATCGGCGGGTTCATCGCGAGCAATGACGCCGGAGTAGCCCAGCAGGAGCGGAACCTGCTGATCCTCACCGAGGGCTTCCCCACCTACGGCGGACTGGCGGGACGCGACCTCGAGGCGATCGCGGTGGGGCTGCACGAGGCGCTGGCCGAGGACTACCTGCTCTACCGGATCACCTCCACGACGTATCTCGGCCGGCACATCGCGGAGCAGGGCGTGCCGATCGTCCAGCCGCCGGGAGGGCACGCCGTCTACATCGACGCCGCGGCGCTCTTCCCCCACATTCCGCCGGCGGAACTGCCGGGCCAGGCGCTGGTGGTGGAACTCTACCGGGAGGCCGGCATCCGGGCGGTCGAGATCGGGACGGTGATGTTCGGGCGGCGGGATCCGGCGACCGGCGCCGAGTCCACCGCGTCCATGGAACTGGTCCGGCTGGCGATCCCGCGCCGGGTGTACACCCAGAGCCACATCGACTACGTGGTCGAGGCGATCCTCAATGTCCACGCCCGGCGCGCGGCCGTACGGGGCTACCGTTTCGTGGAGCAGGCACCATACCTGCGGCACTTCACCGCGCGCTTCGCGCCGCTGGAGTGAGCCGGAGGCGGCGGCGCCTCACGATTTCCTGCGATACAGCCCGTCGAACACCGCCTGCCAGGTGGCCCCGCCGTCGGCCGAGGATTCCCAGAGCTGGCGCACCGTGCCGTCCGGATTCTTGAAGAAGGTGAGCCGCTGCGGCTGGGGCACACCGCCGGGGCCCGGCGCGGTTCCCGTCAGGGTAAGCCTGCCATCGGCGTACGTCCCCGCGAGCTGCAGCCCGGTGCCCTGGTTGTCCACCCACACCTGGTGCCAGCGCCCGGCTGCCCGGTCGTACCAGTTGAAGCTCTGCCCGGTCCCGCCCTTCGAGCCAACCCAGTGCTCGTGCAGCACGCAGCCATCCTCCTCCAGCGTGATCTCGTTGGTGCCGGCGGCCTGTCCGGACACGGTCACATCCCAGCGCCCCAGCCAGAAGTCGAACTGGCGATGCTCGGCAGCGGTGCAGCCGGTCGGTGGAGTTGCGCCCTGCGCCTCGACGGCGAGCGGCGCGAGGACGGCGACACCGGCGAATACGACCCAACGTGGAACGCGTGGCATGACTGTCCTCCATGGTCCGGGGTAGTGCAGGCGGGGTGACCGACCTACGGGGAGACGCCGGGGCGGGGTTTCGACCCGACGCTGGGAACCCGACGGGCCCCCGCGGACCGGAACGACCCGCCGCGCGGATGCGCTGGCGCTCGCCTACCTTGCCTGCATGACCAACCGTCTCGGCGGGTCCCCCTCCGACTACATGCAGTCCGCGGCCCACCAGCCGATCCACTGGTTCCCGTGGGGCGCGGAGGCGTTCGCCCGCGCCGCGGCGGAGGACCGGCCGGTGCTGCTCGACATCGGCGCGGTCTGGTGCCACTGGTGCCACGTGATGGATGGCGAGTCGTACGAGGACCCGGCCCTGGCCGAGCTCCTCAACGACAACTTCGTGTGCGTGAAGGTGGACCGGGACGAACGGCCCGACGTGGACACGCGCTATCAGCGCGCGGTGCAGGCCATCACCGGTCAGGGAGGGTGGCCGCTGACGGCCTTCCTGACCCCGGACGGCGAGGTGTTCTACGGCGGGACCTACTTCCCGCCGGACGGCAAGTATGGCCGGCCCGGCTTCCGCGCGGTGCTGACCCAGATCCTCAACCTCTACCGGACCCAGCGCGACCGGGTGGCCCAGCAGGCGGGCACGCTGCGCCGGGTACTGGAGGAACATCTCGACGAGGCGGCGCCTGGCGAGCCCACCGCATCTCACCTGGCCGAGGCGGAGACCGCGATGGCCCGGCTCTTCGACCCGGTCAACGGCGGGTTCGGCACCCAGCCCAAGTTCCCCCACCCCGGCGCCGTGCGCCTGCTGCTGACCCGCTGGCGGGACACCGGGAGCGGTGCCGCCCGGGACATGGCGGCCCACACCCTCGCGGCGATGCTCCGGGGTGGCATCCACGACCACCTGGCGGGGGGATTCCATCGCTATTCGGTGGACGCCCGCTGGGTGGTGCCCCACTTCGAGAAGATGTCCTACGACAATGCCGAGCTGCTGCGGGCCTATGTGGATGGCTTCCTGGCGCTGGGGGATCCGGAGTTCGCGGTGACCGGGCGTGGCATCGTCCGCTGGCTGCGGGAGGTCCTGGCGGATGAGGCCGGGGGATTCGGCGCCAGCCAGGACGCGGACGTGGGGCTGCACGATGATGGCGATTACTTCACCTGGACCCTCGACGAAGCCCGGGACGCCATCGGGGATGAGGACCTGCTTGCGGTCGCGGCGGCCTGGTACGACATCGGCACGGCCGGGGAGATGCACCACAACCCTGGCAAAAACGTGCTGCACGTGACCGAGCCGCTGCCGGCCATCGCCGCCCGGCTCGGCATCACACCGGCCGAGGCCGCCCGACGGCTGCACCTGGCCGAAGACCGGCTCCGCGCCGCGCGAGCCGGCCGGACCGCGCCCTTCATTGACCGGAACCGGTACACGGCGTGGAACGGGATGCTGGCCGGGGCGCTGATCCCGGCCGCGGTGGCGCTGGAGGAGCCCTGGGCAGCGGCACAGGGGCTCCGCACTCTCGAGCGGATCCGGCGGGAGCAGCGGGACCCGCATGCGCTGGCCCACCTGCCCGGGGGTGTTGGCGGCCTGCTGGACGATCAGGTCCAGGTGGCCCTGGCGGCGATCGAGGCCTTCGAAGCGACGGGCGAGCCCGCCTGGCTCGAGTGGAGCGCGGGCATCATGGAGCGGGTCTGGGCCGACTACCTCGACCCGGTGGCGGGAGGGCTGTTCGACACCGCCAGCCGTGAGGGGCCGGGCCTGCTGCCCGCGCGCGCCAAGCCCATCCAGGATGCGCCGACCCCATCGCCCAACGGCATCGCGGCGCTCTGCCTCGCACGGCTCGCGGAGCACACTCAGGGCCCGGAGTGGTATGCCCGCCGTGACGCGCTGCTCCGGGCGTTCGCCGGGGCGGCCAGCGGCCTCGGCATCTTCGGATCGGCGCTGCTCGCCGCCCTGGACTGGGCGGTGCACCCGGCGACGCACCTGGTAATCGTGGAAGGCGGGGAGCCGGATAGCGCCGCGCGGGCCGAGACGATGCACCGGGCCGCGCGCCGCACCTTTCTGCCGCGCCGGGTCGTCCGCCTGGTGCGGGCGGCGGACCGGGCCGGGGCCACCCTTGCCCCCGCCATCCGCGGCATGCTCGGGGATGGGAGCGTCACCCGCGGCTTCCTCTGCGTTGGCGCGTCGTGCCAGCTTCCGGCGGAGGATCCCGCGGACTGGCAGGCGCGGCTGGCGGAGCTTGTGGCGGGCCCGGCGGACGGCTGCGAGGGGTGACCTCCGGGGGCCAGACCGTGGGGCCCCCGGGGGATTGAGGGAAGGCGGCCGGGCGGCTTACTTGTGGCGCCCTTACGCCCACTTCCGACTCCCGAATCCGCGGACGACCATGAAGACCGCCACCATCGAAACCAGCCGGGGCCGCATCGTCGCGGAGCTGTTCGACGAGGAGACCCCCAAGACCGTCGAGAACTTCGAGAAGCTGGCCAATGAGAAGTTCTACGACGGGCTGCGCTTCCACCGCGTGATCAACAACTTCATGATCCAGGGGGGCTGCCCCAACTCCCGGGACCCGAACGATCCCCGCGCCGGCACCGGCGGCCCCGGCTACAAGATCAAGTGCGAGACCCACCGCAACGTCCACAAGCACGCGGCGGGGAGCCTCTCGATGGCGCACGCGGGGAAGGACACCGGCGGCAGCCAGTTCTTCATCTGCCACGCCCCGCAACCCCACCTGGACGGGGTTCACACGGTGTTCGGCCAGGTCACCAGCGGGATGGACATCGTGAACGCGATCCGGAAGAACGACGAGATCACCTCGATCCGGGTGAGCTGACCCTGCAGCTCGACTTCGCGGTGCTGGCCGACTACGCCCTGATCGACCAGCAGGGCAAGCTCTCGGTGCTGGGGCTGTTCCAGCACATCTGGGTGCAGCAGTTCCCCACGGTCCACACCCGGGCCCACCTGGTGCTCCGGGTGCGGGGGCGGCGCACCGAAATCGGGAGCCACAGCATCCGGATCCGGTTCGTGGATGAGGCCGGCAACCGGCTGGTCGAAGGCGAGGGCGCGGTGAACTTCGGCGAGCCTCCGGCAGGGGTCACCGACGTGGAGGCGGGGGCGGTGCTGGTCTTCGACCTGCCCCTGCCCGCGCCGGGGCACTACGCCTTCGAGATCGTGCTGGACGGGGCCGAGCAATACCGGGTGCCGCTGTCGGCGGGGCAGATTCCCGGCCCGGCCGGGGAGCACCCCACCCTGCACTGACCCGGCGGCTCCAGCCGCCGGTGAGCCCCCCGTCCGGCCCCGGCCCAACCCCATGCCGGACAGTCGCGTATCCTTTTGACAAAGTTGTGACCGGGCCCTAGACTGACTACCAGTCTCCGCACCACCCCGTTTCTCCTCAACCGCAGTCTATCCTTATCGGAGATACTCTATGCGGCGGTTTCCGGTCTGGCTCGCCGTCAGCGGGCTGGTCGCCCTTTCGGGCGCACCGGCAGGGCTGAGGGCGCAGGGATACAGCGTCAATGAGCATGGGTCCTGCGCGATGGGCCGCGCGGGAACCGCGGTGGCCGCGCCCTGCGCGGACGGCTCCGCCCTCTTCTACAACCCGGCCGGCATCGCCGGCACGAAGAAGGGTGTCTGGACCATTTCCGCGGGCGTGACGGCGATCGCCCCGAGCGGCGGGTTCACGGACGATGCCACCGGCCTGGGCACCGACCTGAAGGACAAGGTGATCCCGGTCCCCGCGTTGTATGCCATCGGTGGCCTGACCGACAAGCTGAGCGTCGGCATCGGCGCCTTCGCGCCCTACGGGTTGACCACCGAGTGGCCGGAAAATTCCCAGGTCCGCTTCCTCGGCTACCACAGCACGATCCGCGCGATTTACGTCCAGCCCACCTTGGGCTACCAGCTTCACAAGATGGTGAAGGTGGGCGCCGGCCTGGACATCAACCTGCTGTTCCTGAAACTGGAACGGCGGGTGGATCTCTCCACCCAGTTCGCGGCGCCGGGGGTGACCTTCGGCATGCTCGGGTTCCCGGTCGGGACCGACATCGCCGACGTGAAGCTGAGCGGGAACGGCACCGGGGTCGGGTATCACGTGGGGATGATCTTCGAGCCCACCGACCGGCTGAGCTTCGGGGTGCGGTACCTGTCGCGGCAGAAGGTCGAGGTGGAGGGCGCCGAGGCGAAGATCGACCAGGTCTTCACCGGGATCGCGCTGCCGCGGAACAATCCGCTCGGCGCGCCCACCGGCACCCCGCTCGACAGCATCCTGGCGCCGCAGTTCCGTGGCGCCGGGCCGCTGCAGGATCAGGGGGGCCGCACCGCGCTCCGCATGCCGGAGCAGCTGACCGCGGGCGTCAGTGTGCGCCCCATCGACAAGCTGCGCCTGCTGTTCGATGTGACCTACACCAACTGGAAGGTGTTTGACACCGTCGCCATCATCACCGACCTGCTGCCCCAGTCCAACCTGGTCGAGGATGCCGGCGGCACCACCGCCTGGCGCTATGGCGCGGAGTACGAGATCAGCCCCACCACGTCCATCCGGGGCGGGTACCTCTTCCATGACGCCGCGCTGCCCCAGGGGTCCGTGACGCCGAACCTGCCGGAAGGGAAGCGTTCCGAGTTCACCATCGGCTTCGGCACCCGACTGGGCAGCAAGCTGCACGTGGACGCCGCGTACCAGTACATCAACCAGCAGAACCGCCGCGGCCGCACCGTCGAGTTCGGGCAGCCGGACAACGGGCTCTTCGAGTTCAAGGCGCACCTGTTCGGCGCGACCCTGACGTACACCTTCTGACGCTCCCGGAGCCAGACCATGCAGATCAAGCGACTCGTTACCTCCCTGCTCGTCGCGCTGCCGGTGCTCGCGGGATGCCGCACCGACGAGAAGCTCAACGCCCCCCCGGTCGTGGACCCGCTGTTCCAGCGGTACGCCTCGCTCGGCAACAGCATTACCGCCGGCTTCCAGTCCGGCGGCATCAGCGACAGCACCCAGCTCCGCTCCTATGCCCAGCTGCTGGCCGCGGCCATGGGCACCAGCTTCAACTATCCCCAGCTGGCCGGCCGGGGCTGCCCGCCGCCGTTCACCAACAACGTGACCCAGGCCCGGGTCGGTGGCGGCACCTCCTCCACCTGCGACCTGCGGGTCCCGCGCCACGGGCCGTTCAACAACGTGGCCGTCCCGGGCAACGTCGTGGCCAACCTGTTCACCAACTTCGGCCCGCCACCGTCCTCGTTTGACCCGCTCAAGACCATCTTCCTGGGCGGCCGGACGGAGCTCGACCACCTGACGGAGCTCCACCCGACGTTCATCACGGCCTGGATCGGTGCCAACGACGTGCTGGGCGCCCTCATCTCCAGCACCAACGCGGGCGACAGCACTCAGATCACCGCGGCGGCGGCCTTCAATGCCGCGTACGACAGCGTGGCCACCGTGCTCGCGAGCTCCGGGGCGCGGGGCGTCGTGCTGGTGAACGTCCCCGACGTCACCATCATCCCGTATGCCTCGCTGGCGGCGATCTACTACTGCGCCAAGAACGGCGGCTGCCCGCCGCCCTTCCCGCCGCAGAACCCGCTGCTGGCCGGGGTGCCGACCTTCACCGTCAACGCCAACTGCTCCCCTCTCGGCGTCGGGACCACCACGCTCGTGCCCTGGCCCGTGGCGCTCACCAAGCTGGGCGCCGCCCTGCAGGGTGTGCCCTCGTCGATCGACTGCACGGTGGCGGCGGAGGTCATCAGCGCCGCGGAGATTGCGGCGATGCAGACCGCCGTCGCGGGGTACAACGCCCACATCGCGGCGGTCGGGGCGGCCAACGACTGGCCGGTGGTGGACGCAAACGCGACGCTGGCGTTCCAGCGGGCCAACGTCCCGGGCGCCATCCTGCCCTTCCCGGACGTGAGCCTGCTCCCGGCGGGCCCGATCGCCTTCGGTACCCTGTTCTCGATGGACGGGATCCACCCCAGCACCCTGGCGCACCGGCTCATCGCCGACTCGGTGGCGTCCGCCATCAACCTGAAGTACGGCACCACCCTGCCGGTCCCGGTCTGCGGCGGCATCAGCTGCCCCAACTGAGGTTCCCGGACGCCTGGACCGCCCCCCGTTGCCACCGGCGACGGGGGGCCGTTCATTGTATGGCATGACCTGGACCCGGGACCGCGCCCTGGCGCTGATGCAGGAGTACACCCGATCGGAGGCGCTTCGCCGCCACATGTACGCGGTCGAGGCCGCCATGCGGGCGCTGGCGGCGCGCCACGGCGCCGACCCCGAGGTGTGGGGACTCGTCGGGCTGCTGCACGATTTCGACTACGAGCGCTTCCCCAACGAGGCCCATGCCGCCACCGAGGAGCACCCGGCGGAAGGGGTCCGGCTGCTGGCCGCCCAGGGCTTCCCCGCGGAGCTGCAGCGCGCCATCCTGGGCCATGCGAGCTACACCGGCGTGCCGCGCGACACGCTGCTCGCCCGCGCCCTGTTCGCGGTGGATGAGCTGTGCGGCTTCCTGGTGGCCTGCGCCCTGGTGCGGCCGTCGAAGAGCCTCGCCGACCTCGAGGTGCAGAGCGTGAAGAAGAAGCTCAAGGACAAGGCCTTTGCCCGCGGGGTGAACCGGGACGACGTGGTGCAGGGCGCGGCGGAGCTCGGGGTCCCGCTGGACGAGCACATCGCCTTCGTCCTCGGGGCCCTCCGCCCGGTGGAACGCGAGCTCGGGCTGGGCACCGGGTGACCGTCGTCCCGGATCGCCAGGGCCGGCTCCCGCTCTCCGGCCGACCGGTGGTCCAGCGGGCGATCGACCGGGCCGCCGCCGCGCGGCCCATCCCCGGCAACCGCGTGGCGCTGCTGCAGGACGGTCCCGCCGCCTACGGCGCCATGCTGGCGCTGATCGAGGGCGCCACTCGCTTCATCCACTTCGAGAACTACATCATCCGGGACGACGCCACCGGCTGGCGCTTCGCCGAGGCGCTGGCGGCCCGGGCCCGCGCCGGGCTGCCGGTGCGGGTGCTCTACGACTGGCTCGGCTCGATCGCCACCGGTGGCGCCTACTGGCGCTACCTCCGGCAGGCCGGCTGCGAGGTGCGCTGCTTCGGCACCCCCTCGCTGTTCAAGCCGCACCGGTTCATCGCCCGGGATCATCGCAAGCTGGTGGTGGCGGATGGCAGCCATTCGGTGGTGGGCGGGCTCTGCATCGGGGACGAATGGGCCGGCGATCCGGCCCGCGCGATCCCGCCCTGGCGCGACACCGCGGTGCTCATCGAGGGCCCCGCCACCCACGCCCTCGACGTGGCCTTCGCGCGGGTGTGGAACCGGACCGGCGCGCCGCTGCCCGAGGACGAACTGGTGCCGGACGTGCCTTCCATGGGCGAGGCCGCGGTGCGGGTCGTCATCGGCGAGCCGGGAAAGCAGCGGGCCTACCGGGTGATCGAGTACCTCGCCGCCGGGTGCCGGCGCCGGCTGTGGATCGTGGATGCCTACCTGGTGCCGCCCCCCCGCCTGTTCGAGGTCATGGCCCTGGCCGAACGGGACGGCGTGGACATCCGGCTGCTGGTACCGGGTGCCAGCGACGTCCCCATGGTGCGGAACCTCACCCGCATCGGGTACCGGGACATCCTGCGCGCGGGACTCAGGATCTTCGAGTGGAACGGGGCCATGATCCATGCCAAGACGATGGTGGCGGACGGCCGCTGGACCCGGGTGGGCACCAGCAACATCAACGCGTCGAGCCTGATCGGAAACTACGAACTGGACGTGGTGATCGAGGACCGGGAGCTGGCCCGCGCCATGGAGCACCAGTTCCGGCGTGACATCGCCCGGAGCGCGGAGGTCGTGCGCCAGCCCCGCCGCGGCCCCCGCGCCCTCCGCCGCGTGATGCCGAGCCGCCTCGAGCGCCTCGCGGGCTCGGCGCCGGCGCCGAAGCAGCGGGGCCGGCGCGAACTGCGGGCCCGCACCGTCCTGGCCGCCCGGCAGCTGGTGAGCGGCGCCTTCCGCTCGCTGGCCGGCTCGTTCGTGGCGGTGCTCGGGGTGCTGGGGCTGCTGTTCGTGGGACTGCCGACGGTGATGAGCTACGTCTTCGGCGGGATCTGCCTCTGGTTTGCCCTGGTGCTGGGCCTCCAGGCCTGGCGCCGCCGCGGCATGCTCTGAGCCGCCGGCCGCCGGCGCGGTGCCGCCCGGCGATCAGCCCCCGACGTCCCGCAGCCAGCGTTCGAGCGCCGCGCGATCGTCCACCGCGCCGAGCCGGTCGAACAGCGCCAGCGCCGCGGTCACGTCGGCGCGCACCCCGTCCAGGTTCCCTTCCGCCGCCGCCAGCCGGGCCCGCGCCGCCCGGGCCTCCGCCTCAATCAGCGCGCTGCCATGCCCGGAGGCGAGCTCCACCGCCCGGTCGAGCGCCAGTCGCGCCCCCGCGAGATTCCCGAGCGCAGTCCGCGCGGCGCCGGCCAGGCGGAGGGCGTCCGCCTCTCCCACGGCGTCGGGAATCGCCGCGTACTCCTCGGCGCCCAGCCGGGCGCCCGCCTCCGCCACGACGGCGTTCCCCCGGCGGAGCAGCAGCTCCGCCCGCCCCACGTGCGCCATGGCGAGCAGGCGGCCGTTGCCGGCCTCGCGGGCGAACTCGATGGCCCGGCGTTCCTGCTTCTCCGCCGCGTCAAGCTGCGCCAGCTCGCGCAGGGCGAGCGCCATGTTGTGGTGCGTCTCCGCGAGGCCGGTGAGCGAGCCGGTCCGCTGGTACACCGGCACCGCCAGCTGGTAGCGGGCCAGCGACTCGTCATAGCGACCCCGGATGTGCGCGATCATCCCCAGGTTGTTGGTCGCCCGGCCCGCCGTGAGCGGATCCTCCCCGGCGCTCGCCAGGGCCAGCGCGTCCTGAAACCGCGTCTCGGCCTCGGCAAGTTCGCCGAGCTCGAAGGCGGCGGCGCCCAGCATGTTCACCGCCCGCCGCCGGAAGGCGCTGTTCCCCTCCGCGGCGAGCCGGGCCGCGAGCGGGGCAAGCAGCGCGCGCGCCTCGGCCAGGTCGCCGGTGCGGAGCTGCGCCTCGGCCAGCAGGAGCGTGTGCTCCGCGTCCTCCCCGACGGCCGGGTGCCCCGCCAGGAGGGCGCGCACCTCCCCCCAGCCGCCCCGGGCGGCCGCAGCGCGGGCCGCCTGGAGCGGCGAGGCGCCCGCGGAGGGATCACGCATCGGTGCGGTCATCGGGACCTAGTAGGCCACCGCGAAGCGGGTGAAGCCGGCGACATCCGCCTCCACCTCCTGCGACACGGTATCCACCGTGCTCGCCAGCAGCGACCAGGGCTCCGCGAGCTGCTCCTGCTTCCAGATCCTCAGCCCCAGCAGCAGCGTGGTATCCGCGGCGGTAATGACGCCGTCCTCATTGAGGTCGTGATCCGCTTCGCCGAACTTGATCCAGAGCCGGGCGGGCCTGGAGGGGTTGAACACCAGCCCTGACGGCTGGAACTCGATGATCAGCCGGAGGGTGTCGGACACGCTCATGGTGATCCGCACCGAGTCGCCGGTGGCGAGCGGGTTGCCGGCGCTGTCGCTCACCAGGGTCCTGTCATCAATGCGGAAGCGCACGAACTCGGTCGAGTCGACCTGGCCCGGCTTGAGCTGGTACATCAGCCGCACCTCGGTGCGCTCGCCGCGGATGGCCCAGAAGCTCACCGTCCGGGTGCCGAAGGCGGGCGCGGTCGGGGCCGGACGGAGGAAGGCCAGGCTGTCCTCGCCGACGGTCGAGTCCGGGCCGGGCCCGACGCCGCCATTCTCTCCGCCATCGGAGGCGCCGCAGGCCAGCAGGATCGCCACGAGGGCCGCGGGGCCCAGGAACCGGAACCGCATCAGAACTCCTCCTCCATCAGGGCGGCCTGGCGGCCGCGGGGGGCGATCAGCCGGAGCAGCCGGGTACGGGAGATGCTGAGGCGGCGGGCCGCCTCGCTCTTGTTGCCGTCGCACAGCCGGATCATGGCGTGGGCGGCGGCGCGGGTGATCTCGGACATCGTGGCGGGGAAGGGGACGCCGTCGGCGCTGGCCAGCGGCCGGGCCGCATCGAGCCCGAGGTCCGCCGCCTCCAGCCGGCCGTGCGAGGAGAGCAGCAGCGCACGCTCCAGCACGTTCCGCAGCTCGCGGATGTTGCCGTTCCAGGGATGGGACCGGATCCGGCGCTCTGCCGGGGCCGTGAGTTCCGGTGCCGGGACCCCGTACTCCTGCGCGAACCGCTCCAGGAACTTCCGGGTGAGGAGCAGCAGGTCGTCGCCCCGTTCACGCAGCGCCGGCAGCCGGAGCCCGACCACGTTGAGCCGGTAGTAGAGATCCTCGCGGAACTCGCCGCGCCGCGAGGCCTCGGCCAGATCCACGTGCGTGGCGGCGATCACCCGCACGTCCATCGTCAGGGTCGCGGTCCCGCCGACACGGCGGAATTCCCGCTGCTCCAGCACCCGCAGCAGCTTGCCCTGCAGCGGCAGCGAGAGGTGTCCAATCTCGTCGAGGAAGATGGTCCCGCCGCGGGCGACCTCGAACAGCCCCGGCTTGGCGGCGGAGGCGTCGGTGAAGGCGCCCTTCTCGTGACCGAAGAGCTCGCTCTCCAGCAACTGTTCGGGAATCGCGGCGCAGTTCACGTCCACGAACGGCGCCTTGCGGCGGGGCCCGTTATAGTGAATGGCGCGGGCCAGCAGCTCCTTGCCGGTGCCGGTCTCGCCGCCGATCAGCACCGTCACGCCGCCGTGCGGGATGATCCGCGCGGCCCGCTCCAGCGTCTCCCGCAGGGCCGTGCTCTCGCCCAGAATGCCCTCGAACTGGTACTTCGACGCCTCGCGAGCCGCGAAACTGGCGGAGACCCCGGCGGCGCGGAACCTCGCGGCGTGCTGCTCCAGCCACCCCTTGAGGAGTTCGAGACCCTGGGGCAGCGCGAAGTACTCCCGCGCCCCCGCACGCACCGCCGCCACCGCCACCCGGTAGTCGGCCAGGGCTCCCACCACGCAGACGTCCACCGCGCTGTCCCGCAGGGCCTCGAGCCGGCCGCCGATCCGCTCCTCCACCCCCGCCGCGTTGAGCACCACTAGCGCGGCATCCTCCGGGGGGGCATCCCCCGTTACCAGCTCGAACCCGCCCTCAGCCGCCAGGGCGGGCCAGAGGGTGGCGAAGGAGTCACTCGCCGCGATGAGGGCGAGCCGGGGAGATGCAGGCGACACGGTACCTCGGTGGCCACAGGAGACACTTGGACGGTCACCCCTACGGTTGGCATGATCTGCACCGCTCCGATCCACCTCGTTCCTGCTGTCTAAGTCGCTGGAAACAATCGACTTGTCAATTAGACGCTCACCCGGTTGCCCGAACGGAGAGCCACGATTCGTGGCACCCGTAGCGATTCGATACAAGGCCGGTGCCTGGGTGCTGATGACCAGCCCGGGGCCCCATGAGCTCAGCACGGCGACCAGCCCGACGGCTCGGGAAGGTGCACACCGGGCCGTGGCCCCGGGGCGGCCAGACTAACGATCCGGCGGGCGGTGTCGGCCCAGGTAGGGCCCCGAAGCACCGCCGCGCGACCGTTGCTGCCCAGGCGTCGGCGCAGCGCGTAGTCCTGACGCAGCCGGGCCACGGCGCTCGCCAGCGCCATGGCATCCCCCGGCGGCACCTTGAAGCCCGTGATCTCGTGCTGCACCAGGTCCCTGAGCTCTCCCACCGCGCTGGCAATCAGGGGCAACCCCGCCGCCATGCACTCCGCGGCCGCGAGGGGAGCAATCGGTGCGTCGGGCACCCCGTGATGCGGCGCCACGGCCACGTCCATGCCGGCGAGCCAGACGGGCACCTCATCCGGGGCCACCGCCCCCGCGAAGTGCACCTGGTCCACGAGGCCGAGCGTGGCGGTCAGGTCTTCCAGCCGCTCCCGCTCCGGGCCGTCCCCCACGAGCAGCAGCTGACAGTCGGCGTGGAAGCGGTGGAGGATCGCCACCGCACGGAGCAGTGCCGCCACGCCATGACTTTCCCGCAGCGCGCCGAGATACCCCACCGTGAAGCTGCCGGGCGGCGCCGACCACGCCGGCGCCAGCCCCTCGGGGAAGCGATCCGGATCCACGGCATTCGGGACCAGGTGGAGCCGGCCCGCCGGCGCTCCGAAGTCGGCAAGTTCGGTCGCGATGCCGCGTGAGACCGCCACGACCGTCCCCGCCATCCCCACGGCCCGCCGCGCCACCCGCTCCGCGGTGTGCCGGGCGGGCAGGCCCGGGAGCCTGGGCGCAGCTTCCGCCAGGAACCCGTTCACCTCCAGCACGGAGCGGACACCGGTCCGGCTGGCCCAGTCCATCGCCGCATAGCTCCAGAGGGAGTACCGCTCGTAGACCAGGTCAAAGGGACCCGTGGCTTCGAGCGCGGTACGGAGGTGGTGGTTCACCTCGAGTGCGGTCCAGGCTGGCGGTCGGCGCCGGGACCGGCGGGCGATTGGCACCGGATGCAGCGGAATGTCCGCGAGGCCCCGGGGCGGCTCGCCTCCGAGCCTGGGGGTAAAGAGCTCCACCATGTGCCCCAAGGCCCGGAGGGCGCGCAGCATGAACTGGGCGTGTGCCGACGCCCCCTGCCGGCCGAACACCGGCACCCCCGGGTCGGCACTCACATAGGCGATGCGCATGGGCTCCACTCCCTGAGGCCCTGGGTGAATCCGGAGTAACTCCTGGCCCGCCTCGCCGTACGGGGCGCCGGTCGTAGTCGGGGCTTCGGACCACCCCAGTAGCAAGCCCTGCGCGACCCCCGGAGCGGCCGGTTGATCTCGCGTATTCTCATGCCTCGCAACAACTTCAGGCTCGGTGCCGGGCTGCCGACTTGCTCCGGGCACCGGACTGATTCGCTCCGCCCTGTCGCGGGGCGGTACAATTCCCCCGCGAACGGGGGCGGCGGTCAACGATTTCCGAGGACGGTGCGTATCTCCGCTGAGTCCGAAGCCCAACTGGTAACCAAGGCGCTGCAGGGAGACCGGAACGCATTCGGGTCTCTCGTGGAGGCACACGCCCCCATGGTCCGGCGATTGACCCGGGCAGTCCTGCGCCACGCGGCAGACGCCGACGATGCCGCCCAGGAGGCGTTTCTCTCAGCCTGGAACGCGCTGGACCGATTCCAGCCGTCGCAGGCGCTCGGACCGTGGCTGGCCAGGATCGCGGTCAACGCGGCCCGGGACCTCGCCCGGCGGCGCCGGGTCCGGACCACCGAGCCGGTGCCGTTCGACCGGGCGGACGCCGGACCGCCGCCGGACCAGGTGGCGGACCGGCGCGTGACGGGGGAGCGGCTGGATGCCGCGCTCGCGACGCTGCCGGAGCGGCAGCGGGTCGTGCTGGTCCTGTTTGAAGTCGAGGGGTATGCCCACAGCGAGATCGGCCAGCTGCTGGGCGTGCCGGAAGGCACCGTCCGGTCCGAACTGTTCCACGCGAAGCGGAAGCTGCGGGAGTTGCTGCGGCCACTGAAGGAGGGGTGAGCATGCACGAGGAACCATTCGACCTGTCCCGCGACCCGGCGCTCGGGCGCGAGCTCCGGGCGCTGCTGGACGCCGGTGACGCCACCGGTTTCACCGCGTCGGTCCTCGCCCGGCTCCCGGAGCGGGACTCGCTGTGGCATGTCCTCGCCGGCTGGGCGCGGCCGGGCATCGCCGCCGCCCTGGTGCTGGGCGCGGCCCTCGGCTTCTGGCTGGCGCTGGGCCGGGAACCGCAGGGCGGCGCCGACCCGGCGGCGGAGGTACTGGCCACGGACACCCCCCTGGATGGGGAGGCCCTCATGGGCTTCGCGCTCGGCGGGGGCCGCTGACGGATGCGCCCGGACACCTGGAAGGCCGCGGGAATGCTGCTCCTCGCCGCTCTGGCTGGCGCGGCGGCGGGGAGCATCCTCACCGCCCGGCTCCACAGCCACGAGCGGCCCGGCTCCCATAGTCACCACGGGAGCGACTGGTACGTCGAGCTGCTGGAGGACGAACTGGACCTGACCGAGGTGCAGGAGGACAGCCTGCGTGGGGTGCTCTCCCGGCACCGGCAGAAGATCGACGCGATGTACGCCGAGCTCGGTCCGCGCATGGATGCCATGCGGGACACCATCCGCGCCGATGTCCGGCGCCTGCTCACCCCCGAGCAGCAACAGCGGTATCAGGCCGTCACCGCCCGGCTCGACCGGGAGCGGCAGGACAAGAACCAGCGAGACTCCGTCACCCCATGAACCTGTTCCCGCGGTATGCGCGCTGGTGGGCGCCGTTCCTCCTCCTGCTGAGCGCCGCACCCGGCGCGGCCCAGATTCCGTCCGTCACCCTGGAGAACGCCATCCGTATGGCCCAGGTGGCCCAGCCCGCCGTGGTGCAGGCGCGGGGCTCCCTGCGGAACGCCGATGCCCAGGTGCGCTCGGCCAAGGGCGCGTGGCTGCCGAACCTGACCGCCTCCTCGAGCGGCACGCGGAGCTACCGCGAGACGCAGGGCGTGGGCGCCTCCGGCCAGTTGGAGAGCCAGAGCACCAACAACGTGGGCTTCGGTGTCTCGAGCAGCGTGGACCTCTTCACCGGGTTCCGGCGCGGCGCGGATGGCAAGGCGGCCCGCGCCACGCAGGATGCCGCCGAGGCGGGGCTGACCGACGCCGAGTTCCAGGCGGGGCTGACCGCGACCCAGCAGTTCTTCGACGCGCTGGCGGCCCAGCAGCTGGTCCGGGTGCGGGAGGCGGGGGTACGGCGGGCGGAGGAGCAGCTCAACCTGTCCAACGCCAAGCTGCGGGTCGGCTCGGCGACGCGGTCGGATTCGCTGCGGTCCATCGTGAACCTGGGCAACGCCCGGCTGGCGCTGGTGTCCGCCGGCAGCGACGTGGCGCGCACCCAGGCGGCGCTGGCCCGCACCCTCGGGCTCGACGGGCGGGTCGCCGCGGAGGATGACTCGACCTTCTACAACCCGACCGCGCGGCTCGACACCCTGGAACTCAATCAGGAGGCGCTGGCCCGCTCGCCCCAGGTGCAGGCGGCGGAGGCGAACGCCCGCGCGGCGGACGCCTCGGTGAAGTCGGCCCGGTCGCAGTACCTGCCGACGCTGGCGCTGTCCGGCTCGGCCAACTGGAACGCCAACAGCACCGACGACTACCAGTTCTTCGCCAGCCGGCAGCTGCAGCTGGGGCTCTCCTGGCCCATCTTCAACCGGTTCCAGCGGGAGCAGACCATCGCCACCCGGCTCTCCTCCCTGGACGTGGCGGAGGCGAATGCGCAGGATGCCCGGCGTGAGGTGCTCTCCTCCCTGACCACGCAGTACGCGGCCCTCGAGGCGGCGGCGGTACGGATCGAGATTACCCGCGCCAGCCTGGACGCCGCCACCGAGGACCTCCGGGTGGTGAGCGAGCGGTACCGGGTGGGGGCGGCGACGATCCTGGACGTGCTGAATTCGCAGGAAGCGCTGGCGCAGGCGGAAGTGGATGTGGTGACCGCGCGGTTTGACTACCTCAAGGCCCGCGCCCAGATCGGGGCCCTCATCGGACGGCGGCTATGAGCACTGCACTCGGCGATACCGCGGAACGGATGGCGCAGCTTCCCGGGGACGTGCCGCGGGACGCGATCATCGTCACCCGGAACCTCGCCCGGCAGTACGACATGGGAGGCGAGATCGTGCGCGCCCTCCGGGGGGTGGATGTCACGATCCGGCGCAACGAGTACGTCGCCGTGATGGGGCCCTCCGGCTCCGGCAAGTCCACCCTGATGAACCTGATCGGGTGCCTGGACACGCCGAGCGAGGGCGAGTACTGGCTCAACGGCTACCGGGTCTCGGAACTCGGGGACGACGCGCTGGCCCGGATCCGGAACAAGGAGATCGGGTTCGTCTTCCAGACCTTCAACCTCCTGCCCCGGGCCGACGCGCTGCACAACGTGGAGCTGCCGCTGGTGTACGCCGGCGTCTCCACCCGGGAGCGCCGGGAGCGCGCCCTGGAAGCGCTCCGGCGCGTGGGCCTGGCGGAGCGGGTGCACCACCGGCCCAATGAACTCTCCGGCGGCCAGCGGCAGCGGGTGGCCATCGCCCGGGCGCTGGTGAACCGGCCCAGCATCCTGCTGGCGGACGAGCCCACCGGCAACCTCGACTCCACGACCAGCCAGGAGATCATGGCGCTGTTCGAGGAGCTGCACACCCAGGACCAGACCATCGTGCTGGTCACCCACGAACACGACATCGCCGCGCATGCCGAGCGGCAGATTCACCTGCACGACGGCAAGGTCGCGCAGGACTTCCAGACGCCCAGGAACTGACGCCGTTATGCGCCACCCCATCGTACTCGCCGTGCTCGCCCTCGCCGCCTGCAGCAAGCCCGAGGCCCCGCCCCTGCCGGTCTACCAGGCGGTGGCGGTGGAGCGGCGGGACATCGTGGTCTCGGCCCGCGCCAACGGGACCATCCAGCCCGACACCACGGTCGAGGTCAAGTCCAAGGCCTCGGGGGAAATCCTCAAGCTGAACGTCGAGACCGGCAGCACCGTCGCCCGCGGCGACCTCCTGATCCAGGTGGACCCGCGCACCGCCAAGAACAGCTTCGCGCAGGCGGAGGCGGACCTCGACGTGGCCAAGGCCAAGCTGGCGAACGCCACCGCGCAGAAGAACCGGTCCGACGCGCTGTTCGAGTCGAAGGCGCTCACCGAGCAGGAGCACGAGCAGGCGGTGCTCGACTTCGCCAACGCCCGCTCGGAGGTGGTGCGGGCCGAGGTGGCGCTGGAGAACGCCCGGATCCGGCTGGAGGACACCGACGTGCGCGCGCCGATCGGCGGGACGATCATCGAGAAGAGCGTGGAGCGGGGCCAGGTGATCTCCTCCCCCACCAGCGACGTGGGCGGCGGCACCGTGCTGCTGCGCATGGCGGACCTCAACCTGGTGCAGGTGCGGACCCTGGTGGACGAGACCGACATCGGGAAGATCGAGCGCGGGCTCCGGGCCACGATCACCGTGGACGCCTATCCCAACCGCCCCTTCGAGGGCACGGTACTCAAGATCGAGCCCCTGGCCGTCACCCAGCAGAACGTGACCATGTTTCCGGTCATGGTACGGATCCAGAACCGGGAAGGGCTGCTCAAGCCGGGGATGAACGCCGAGGTGCAGATTCACGTGGGCCGGCGGGACGGGGTGCTGGCGGTGCCGGTCGCGGCGCTCCGGACCCAGCGGGACGTCACCAGCGCCGCCGAGGTGCTGGGGCTGACCCCGGCCGAGGTCCAGACGCAGCTGGCCCAGGCCAGCGGCGGCGAGAGCGGCGCCATGCGCACCTCGACTGCCGGGGCCAAGCCGGCCGGCGCCACTATGACGCTCCCCACCGGGCAGACGGTGGCCCTGCCGGAGGGGGTCACCGAGGAGCAGGTCCGCGACGCCATGAAGAAGCGGATGTCGGGGGAGGAGCCCACCGCGGCGGAGAAGGCGATGCTCCGGAAGGTGTTCGCCGGGATGAGCGCCGGGGGCGGGCGCCGGCCGCAGACGGACTCCCGCTTTGGCGGGAAGTACATCGTGTTCGTGCAGCGGGGCGGCAAGCCGGTGGCGACCAACATCAGCACCGGGCTCACGGACCTGGACTACAGCGAGGTGACCACCGGCCTGGCGGAGACCGACTCGGTGCTGATCCTCCCCAGCGCCGGGCTGATCGAATCGCAGAAGGAATTCAACGAGCGGATGCAGCGCATGACCGGCGGCGGAGGCATTCCCGGACTCTCCAGCCCGACCACCACCTCCGGCAGCAAGGCGCCGACCACCGGCACCACGAGGCCCTGACCATGAACATCCTCGAGATCTTCCGCGTGGCCCTGCAGTCGGTCCGGGTCAACGCCCTGCGCTCGATCCTCACGGCGCTGGGCATCATCATCGGCGTGGCGGCAGTGATCACGATGGTGGGGATCGGCGCCGGGGCGCAGAAGGCGGTCGAGGAGCAGATCGAGTCCATCGGGCCCAACGTGCTGCAGATCTACCCCAACTGGGGCCGCATGGGCGGGGTCGCCAGCGCCAACCGGGTGAGCCTCACCAGCGACGACGCCAACGCCCTCCGCCGGGACGCGACCCAGCTCAAGGACGTGGTGCCGGAGCTGACCAACAGTCTGCAGGCCAAGTACATCGGCACCAACATCAATACCTCCATTTCCGGCGTGACCTCCAACTTCATGTCGGTGAAGCGGTACAAGCTGGCGCACGGCCGGGTGTTCACCGACGGCGAGGACAAGGCGCGGGAGCGCTTCGCCGTGCTGGGGGCCGAGATCCCCACGATGCTCAACGCCAACGCGCAGGCCCTGATCGGGCAGACCATCGCCATCCGGGGCATTTCCTTCGAGATCATCGGGGTGCTGCAGCCCAAGGGCGCCAGCAACTCGTGGCAGAACCCGGACGAGATCATCTTCATCCCGCTCAACACGGCGCAGTACCGGGTGTTCGGCAACGACCGGCTGCGCGCCATCAGTGTCGAGGTCAAGGACAGTGTGCCGATCGAGCTGGGGATGGTGGACATCGAGCGGGTGATGCGCCGGGAGCACAAGATCCGGCCGGGGATGGAAAACGACTTCACGATCCGCGGCTCCCAGGAAATCCTCGCCACCCAGGAAGCGACCTCGCAGATCTTCACCACGCTGCTGGCGAGCATTGCGGCGGTGAGCCTGGTCGTGGGCGGGATCGGCATCATGAACATCATGCTGGTGTCGGTGACCGAGCGGACCCGGGAGATCGGGATCCGGAAGGCGCTGGGCGCCACCAAGTTCAACATCATGTTCCAGTTCCTGATCGAGGCGCTGGTGCTGTGCCTGGCGGGCGGCCTGCTCGGCATCGGCCTGGGGTGGTGGGTGACCGACACCCTCGCCACCAACAACGGCTGGAACACGCTGATCTCGGCCGAGAGCATCGGCATGGCCTTCGGGACCAGCGCGGCCATCGGCCTGGTCTTCGGCATCTGGCCCGCCAGCCGCGCCGCCCGGCTCGACCCGATCATCGCCCTGCGGTACGAATAGGCGCGCACGCCGGTGCGCGCCCCCGTCCCTGACGCCCGGATGTCGACGGCATGCTGACCCTCACACTGCTCGCGGCGCTCGCCGCCGCGCCGCAGGACACGATCGCGTCTGCGCACACCGTCTCCATCCCGCGCCGCGACACCGCGGTCCTCGTCGATGGGCGGCTCGACGAGCCCGTCTGGCGGGAAGCCGCCCGGCTCACCGATTTCCACCAGTATCAGCCGGTGGACGGGCGCCCCGCCGAGGAGGCCACCGAGGTCCTGGTCTGGTACGCGCCGACCGCGATCTACTTCGGCATCATCGCCCGGGACCGGGTGCCCACGGGGGTCCGCGCCACCGTCGCGGACCGGGACAACCTCGATACCGATGACCGGGTGACGATCTTTCTCGACACCTTCA
>JAEUJI010000259.1 GCA_016794805.1 Gemmatimonadota bacterium | reverse complement strand
CGAGGTGCAGGCCCTCGCCGCCCTCATGACCTGGAAGTGCGCCCTGGTGGATGTGCCCTTCGGCGGCGCCAAGGGCGGGGTGCGGATCGCCCCCAAGTCCTACTCCGCCGGCGAGCTGGAACGGATCACCCGGCGCTACATCTTCGAGCTGGTCAAGAAGAACTTCATCGGCCCGGGCCTCGACGTCCCCGCCCCCGACATGGGCACCGGCCCCCGCGAAATGGCCTGGATCGCCGATACCTACTCCGCCCTCCGCCCCGGCGAGCTCGACGCGCTCGGCTGCGTCACCGGCAAGCCGGTGAGCTACGGGGGGATCCGGGGCCGAGTGGAGGCGACCGGTCGCGGGGTGTTCTTCGTGGTCCGCGAAGCCTGCAACATCGCCGAGGACATGAAGGCCCTCGGCCTCAGCACCGGGCTCAAGGGGAAGCGGGTGGTGGTGCAGGGGCTCGGCAACGTGGGCTACCACGCCGCCAAGTTCTTCCAGGAGGGGGGCGCTATCCTGGTGGGGCTGGTGGAGCGGGAAGGGTCCATCGCCAGCGAGATTGGGCTCGACATCGAGGCGGTGATGACCCACCGCCGCACCAGCGGCTCACTGCTCAACTTTCCCGGCGGCAAGAATCTCCCCAACGGCCCCGCCGGCCTGGAGCTGGACTGCGACATCCTGGTCCCCGCGGCGCTGGAACGGCAGCTCACCGGCGAGAATGCCCCGCGGATCAAGGCCCGCATCATCGCCGAGGGGGCCAACGGCCCCACCACGCCGGAAGCGGATGAGATCCTGTCCCGGAAGGGGGCGATGGTGATCCCCGACGCGCTGATCAACGCCGGCGGGGTGACGGTGTCCTACTTCGAGTGGGTGAAGAACCTGGGCCACGTGCGCTTCGGCCGGATGCAGAAGCGGTTCGAGCAGGCGGCCTACGGCCGGCTATTGGATACCGTGGCGGGGATGACGGGGCGGGAGGTGGCGCCGGGGCAGGCGGAGCAGATCGTCCGCGGCGCCGATGAACAGGACCTGGTGAACAGCGGGCTGGAGGAGACGATGATCCAGGCCTACCACGCCGTGCGCAACGAGTGGAAGAGCCGGAACGGCGCCGTGGACCTCCGCACCGCCGCGATGATCGTCGCGATCGACAAGGTGGCGCTGAGCTATGAGCAGGGGGGGATCTTCCCCTAGGCGGCCATCGGTGGATTCACCACGGAAACACGGAATACACGGAATTGCACGGAATGGGCACGGAATGAACAACAGTACTTCCGTGTATTCCGCCTCTTCCGTGCTTCCGTGGTGAACGTGAGCAGCCGAAGGAACTCGGTGTGCGCTACCTGGCCGCCAGCCAGTAACTCATCTTGACCGCGAGGAACTGCCCGCCGTCGGCCTTGAAGGAGTCGAAGAGCGACCGCGCCCCCACGCCCCGCCTGGCGTCCCCCGACTTGTCCTGCTGCCACACCACGAAGAGGGTGCTCCCCGGCCGCCACTCCCACCGGAGCACGAGGTTGCTGCGGAAGGAGAGGACGTTGAAGTCCCGGTCCGCGAGGATGAAGCTCTGCGCCCCGTCGGTGACGGTGCGGGAGCCGTCCGCCTGCTTGGTGATGGTGGTGCCGTCGGTGCCGTACTTCCGGATGCCGAAGCTCCGCGCCCGCGGCAGCTCGCCGAAGTCGTAGTACCGCCCGCTCGCCGCGAACGGCTCGCCATAGAGTTCGAGGCTCAGGTCCGGGGTGAAGGCGTAGTTGACCCGGAACGCCGATGACAGGGTGGTCCGGTCCACGAAGGCGAAGACGTAGCGCTGGCCGAAGGTCGCCGCGCTGCCGCCGCCCACCCGGGTGACGTACTGCCGGCTGACGATGTCCTTCTCCCACCCCGGCTCGAGGCTCACCCGCACCGCCGGGCTGGGCCGCACCGAGACCTCGGCCTCGAGCGACCGCCGCGAGCCTCCCGCCTCGTCCTCCCGCCAGCTGAACGCCCCCTGCCAGAAGACCGGCTTCCCCTCGTTTCCCTGGAGCTCCAGGTCACCGCCGATGCTGGCGGGGTCTCCCATCAGGGGGCCGCCGCGGGTGAGGTCGTCGCTCTGGCCCCGGATGCTGCCGAAGACGCCGACGAAGGCGCTCCAGTAGTTCTTGAAGGTGAAGCTGTTGCCGAGGGAGCTCTCGGTCCACCGGGTGACGCCGCCGTAGTTCCACCCCCGCCCCAGGAAGAAGTTGCTGCTCCAGCGGTGAAAGAGCTTCCCCGGCTGGTTCTCCCGGTAGCGCAGCTGGCCGAAGGTCTCGAAGTCATTGGCGCTCTGCAGCTGCCCCATGTCGTTGATGTCGAACTTGGGGGACTCGGTGGCGGCGGTGACGCTCCAGAGCCAGTGCTTCCCCGCGTTCTTCGCCGCGCGCAGCGACGCCGCCCAGCCGGTGAGGCTGGTGGCGTTGGAGTCGAGGGAGAACTCGGTGGCGTCGGGGCGCTGGAAGAAGTGGGCCGGCGCCTGCTGCACGGCGAGCATCGCCTCCGGCGTGCCGGTGACGTGGCTGAAGCCGAGGAAGCCGCCCAGCTCGTAGGCGCCCCCCTTGAAGCGGAGGTTCCAGTCGCCGCCGCCGGTGATGGCCCGGCGGGCCAGGAAGGTGCTCAGCGCCGAGTCCCCGAGCGAGCGCTCCATGTAGGTGAGGGAGAGGCCGGCGACCGACTGGTTGGCGCCGAACTCCTGCTGCACCCGCCCGATGCCGTAGCCGGTGAAGGGCTCGATCTCGCTCCGGGTGTAGCGGGCGCTGTCCACCAGGTAGCCGCGCCCCATCTCCCGGTCGGTGAAGGCGGTGAGGAAGCCCACCGAGGTGCCGCCCCGGAGCCGGCCGGTGACCTTGGCGGCGCCGAGGATGGTGGCGTTGTCGGGGCGGTCGACGTAGTCGCCGGTGATGTCGCCGCGGGGCGCGGTGCCGATGCGGCGGGAGTAGAAGTACCCCGGCCCGCCGCCCCGGAGGAGCTGCGCCCCCTCGGTGAAGAACGGCCGCCGCTCGCTGAAGAAGGTCTCGAACGCCGAGAGGTTCACCTCGGCGGGGTCGGCCTCGACCTGGCCGAAGTCGGGGTTCACCGTGGCGTCGAGGGTGAGGTTCGGACCGAGTCCCATCTTGAAGTCGGCGCCGGCGCGGGCGGTGTAGTCGCTGCCGTCGTTGAAGGGATCGGCGGAGGGGGCGTCCTCGAAGGTGGCGTTGGCGGCGACGTACGGCAGCAGTTCCATCCGCCGGGAGGGGCGTACCCCCTCGATGCCGGTGAGCAGCCCGAAGCGGCTGGCCCAGCCGTTCTCGTTCTTGGGGATGACGATCCAGTACACGTCCTCGTTGGCGTGCGGCATCCAGCGGTTGATCTGGATGCCCCAGGTCTGGCTCCCCGCCGCGGTGAAGCGGAGCTGGGAGAAGGGGATGCGCACCTCGGCGAACCAGCCGTCGCCATTCACGTGGGTGCGCGCCTGCCAGACGGGATCCCAGGTGTAGTCGCGGGAGCCCTCGGAGTCGGAGGGGTGGTAGTAGTCGCCGCGGACGCCGCCGCTGGAGATGACGAAGCTGTAGGAAGTGCGCCGGTCGAGGTAGGTGTCCAGCGCGATGACGAGGTGTTCGGCGTTGCTGAACTGGTCGCGCCGGGTGACGGTGGTCGGGATCTTCGAAGCGTCGGCGGAGTGCATCCGGGCGCCGACGTAGAGGGCGTTGTCGTCGTAGAGGAAGGCGATCTCGGTGCGGCCGGAGGGTTCGCCCCCCTCGACGGGCTCTTTCTGGGTGAAGTCGGTGCGCCAGGCGGCGCGGGTCCAGGCGTCGTCATCGAGCCGGCCGTCGAGGACCAGGGAGCCGCCTGAGGGGAGGCGGGTGGCACTGAACTCCTTGCCACTGGCGTTGGGGACGGTCACCGACTGGGCCTGGCCCGCGAGGGACGCGGCGGGGAGGGCCAGCAGGAGCAGCAGCGACCGGTGGCTGAGGGGCACCGTGAGCCTCAATGGGGGTTTCGGGATTAGATGCTACTACGGGTGTAAGGGTTGGGGGTTTCAGTCACCCCAGCTACTCACGTTCACCACGGAAGCACGGAAACACGGAAGGGACACGGAAGTCTGTTCCGTGTATTCCGTGGTATTCCGCGTTTCCGTGGTGGATTTTGTGGTTGCTGGTGTGCTGCTGGGGTAGGGATCGGCGCGGGCCGATGGCTAGCTGAGGTCCCGCTGCTTCCGCTTGCTGACCTCGGCCAGGAACCGCTTCTCCTCCGCCGTCAGGCTCTCGATGCCCGTGGCGCTGATCTTGTCCAGCACCCGGTCCACCTCGGCGGCGACGGGGTCGGCGCCAGGGCGGGGGGCCAGGGGACGGATGGGGGTCGCGGGGCGGTCCGACTCGTGGCTCACCGCCGTCTGCTGCACCATGACGACCCGCTCCGGCTGCTCCCGGAGGGCCGGCACCGGCCGCCGGCGGGAGACATCCTGGATCTTGAAGAAGAGCCACCCCGCCAGCATGCCGCCCAGGTGGGCCTCATGGGCCACCCCCGACATCGCCGGCATCTGGGCCAGCACCAGCTCGATCACCGCCGCCGCCAGCACCAGGGTGCGGGCCTTGATCGGCACCGGGATGGGGAAGACCATCAGCTCGGCGTCGGGCCAGAGCATCGCGAACGCCACCGAGACGCCGAAGACCGCCCCGGAGGCGCCGATCATCGGGCCCACCGGGACGAGGAAGCTGAGCATCAGGGAGACCAGGGCCGCCCCGACGCCGCAATAGAAGTAGAAAAGGAGGAAGGTCCGGGAGCCCAGCCGGTTCTCGACCGCGGTCCCCAGCAGGTAGAACCAGATCATGTTCGCGGCCAGGTGGATGAACCCGGAGTGCACGAACAGGTAGGTCACCGCCCCCCATGGCCGGGTGAGGAAGTTCCCCGGGTCCATGGCCAGGAGCTGGTGGATCTGGCCCGATGTGAAGATGGTTTCCAGCAGCAGCTGCACCACCGCGGTGACCGCGATGATCCTCGCGACCCACGGGGTCGGGCGGGGGAAAGTGGGGCTGCTGAAGGACATACGACGGTTCCCGGTTACGCCTGGCGCCCGGGGGTCCGGGCGCAACGACAGATCCTGTCACAAAGTGCCGCAAAGTCGATGCCTACCGCGCGGGCGGACTGCGGCAGGAGGCTGGTCGCCGTCATTCCGGGCAGGGTATTCACCTCTAAACAGAAGAGCCCGCCCGCCGGTGTCAAGCGAAAGTCCACCCGGGAATACCCCCCCAGCCGGAGGGCCCGGTGCGCCGCCAGCCCCAGCCGCTGGCACTCCGCCGCCACCTCGGCCGGGAGGTCCGCCGGGAAGATCTCCTCCGACATCCCCGGGGTGTACTTGCACTCGTAGTCGAAGATCTCGTGCTGGGGGATGATCTCCCCCACCGCCAGGGCCCGGTCCTCGAGGATCCCCACGGTGAGCTCCCGCCCCGGCACGAAGGCCTCCACCATGACCTCGTCGTCGTACTCGGCCGCGAACCAGACCGCCCGCTCGAAGTCCTCCGGCCGCTTGACCACCGTGAGCCCGACGGTGGAGCCCTGCTTGCTCGGTTTTACGACGACGGGCCAGCCAAGTTCCTTCCCCGCCTCCCCGGCCGTGACCGGGGTCATCCGCCACTTCGCTGTTGGTACCCCGGCATCCCGGAAAAGTCGCTTGGAGGCGTCCTTGTCCATGGCGATGGCGCTGGCCATGGGGCCGCTGCCGGTGTAGCGGACGCCAAGGGTCTCCAGGATGGTCTGGATGGTGCCATCCTCCCCCCGCCCGCCGTGGAGGGCCAGGAAGACGGCGTCCGCCTCCCGCACCTCGGGGAGCGCCCCCAGCGCCGTCAGGAGGAAGGTCCGCTCCCGGTCGGCCAGTTCCGCCACCGAGGGCCAGGTGCTGCCGACCTTGCCCAGGAGGTGGTCGGCCTCCCTGGATTCGGGGACGAATCCGGAGACGGTGTCCACCACCACCACGGCATGGCCCCCGGCCCGGAGCGCGGGCACGATCTGCCGCGCCGAGGCCAGGGCGACGTCACGCTCGGCGGAGGCGCCGCCGGTCAAGACGGTAATTCGGATGGCAAGGGCTCCGGTGTGGGTATGAGGGAATCGTAAGGGGAGGAGGGGGAACGGGGAAATGGGGCGACTGGACCGCGTTGTCGAGGTGGTAGCGACGGTAAGGTCGGCTCCCCCGCGCCCTCGCGTCGGCGCCTGGCCGCAGCGCACGGGTGAGACCGCCGAGCGGCGCAGGCGCCGCCACTCGTTCGCGGCGGAGCCTCCCCGCCGCCTGACCATGCTACCGTCGCTACCGTCTGTACCGTCGCTACCGTCGCTACCGTCGGTACCGTCGCTACCGCCTACCTCGTCCCGATCATCTGCTGGAGAATGTCATAGCGGCTCACGATGCCGATGAGCTTGCCGTCCTTCTGCACCAGCGCGGCGGGGCTCTCGCGGGTGAGGAGCGTGGCCAGGCGGTCGGTCTGGGTGAGGGCGTCCACCACCGGGAAGGCGCCGTCCATGACCTCCCGCACCGGGCGGTCGAGGAGGGCGGGCTGGGCCAGGGCGCGGGTCATGAGGGAGTTCTCGATGAGCCC
>JAEUJI010000229.1 GCA_016794805.1 Gemmatimonadota bacterium | reverse complement strand
TACCGGCTGCGCACCGAGCAGCTGGTGCATCGCGCCGCCGAGGCGCGGCTCCCCACCGAGTTCGGCGAGTTCCGGATCATGGCGTACACCAACGACGTGGACCGGGCGCAGCATGTGGCGCTGGTCATGGGGGACGTGGCGGGCCAGAAGGACATCCTGGTGCGGATGCACTCCAAGTGCCTGACCGGGGACGTCTTCGGCTCCCAGCGCTGCGACTGTGGCCCGCAGCTCCAGGCGGCGATGGCCCGCATCGCTGAGGCGGGTCGGGGCGTCATCGTGTACCTGGACCAGGAGGGGCGGGGCATCGGCCTGCTCAACAAGGTCAAGGCCTACGCGCTCCAGGACGAGGGGGACGACACCGTGGAAGCCAACCAGCGGCTCGGCTTCCCCCCCGATCTCCGCAACTACGGCATCGGGGCGCAGATCCTGCGCGACCTGGGGCTCTCCTCGATCCGGATCATGACCAATAACCCGCGCAAGCTGGTCGGTGTCGAGGGCTACGGGCTGGTGATCACCGAACGGGTTCCGCTGGTCACCGATCCTCACGCCGAGAACCGCGCCTACCTGGCCGTGAAGCGCGACAAGCTCGGCCACTTCTTCGCCCACTGATCGCATGCCAGAATACCGCGGCCAGCTCCGGGCCCAGGGCCGGGTGGCCATTCTCGTCAGCCAGTACAATGAGCGGGTGACCAGCCGCCTCCTCGAGGGCGCCCTGGAGTGCTGCGACGCCGCCGGCATGCCCCGGGACCGGGTGGACGTGGTCTGGCTGCCGGGGGCGTTCGAGCTGGGCGGGGCCGCGGCGGTGCTCGCGGGGACCGCCCGGTACTCGGCGATCGTGGCGCTGGGCGCCGTGGTCCGCGGCGAGACGGCGCACTTCGAGTTCGTGGCCGGGGAGGCCGCGCGGGGGCTCAACGAGGTGGCGGTGCGTCACGGGCTCCCGGTCGCCTTTGGCGTGCTCACCACCGATACGATGGCCCAGGCGATGGCTCGCGCCGGCGGTGATGCCGGCAACAAGGGCTACGAGGCCACCGAGGCGGCGCTCCGCACCGCGGACGCCCTGGCCCAGCTCAAGGGAACCTGATGCTCCGACCGGAAACCAAGGCCCGGGCACGCGCACTGCAAATCCTCTACTCCATGGATGTCGCCGCCGGGCTGCCGCTGGTGGATGCGGTCACCCGCCTGGCGCAGCTCACCGGTCCCGATCCCACCGTCTACGACCAGGCGGAAGCGCTGGCGGAGGCGGTGGTGCGGGAACAGGCGGAACTGGACCGCCTGTCGCTCGGCGCGGCGGAGAACTGGCGGCTGGACCGGATCGCGGCGGTGGAGCGCAACATCCTCCGGATCGGGGTCCACGAGCTGCTCAAGGGGGAGGTACCTCCGAAGGTGGCGATTGATGAGGCGGTGCAGCTGGCGCACTGGTTCGGGGGCGCCAAGGCGCCCGGCTTCGTGAATGGGGTGCTGGACAGCGTGGCGCGGGGGCTGGGCCGGTTGTGAACATCCTGCTGGTGAACTGGCAGGACCGGGAGAATCCGCACGCCGGCGGCGCCGAGATCCACCTGCACGAGATCTACGGCCGGCTGGTGCAGCGCGGGCACCGGGTCCGGCTGGTCTGCTCCGGGTGGGCCGATGGCCCGGCCCGCGCGACGGTTGATGGCATCGAGGTGACCCGGGTGGGGAACCGGAACAGCTTCGCGCTGCTGGGCCGCGGGGCGGTGCGGCGGGCGCTGGCGGCCGAGGCGCCGGACATCCTGGTGGAGGACATCAACAAGATCCCGCTCTTTCTCTCGGGACTGACCCGGGCGCCGCTGGGGGTGATCATCCCCCACCTCTTCGGCGGCACCGTGTTCCAGGAGGCGAGCTGGCCCATGGCCTCCCTGGTCTGGCTGCTGGAGCGGCCCATTCCCGCGGCCTACCGCCGGGCCGGCTTCCACGCCATCAGCGAGAGCACCAGGGATGACCTGGTGGCGCGGGGCGTGGCCCGGGAGCGGATCCGGGTGATCTACCCCGGCGTGGACGCCGATTACTTCACGCCGGCCACCGCGCCGGGGGCCCGGGCGGAGGCGCCGACCTTCCTGTACATCGGCCGGCTGCGGCGCTACAAGGGAGTGGAGTACGCCATCCGGGCCATGGCGGAGGCGCGGCGGACGCGCCCGGAGCTGCGGCTGGAGATTGCCGGTTCCGGAGTGGACCGGCCCCGGCTGGAGCGGCTGGCGGCGGAGCTCGGGCAGGGGGAGGCGATCCGCTTCCTCGGATTTGTCCCCGAGGACGCCAAGCTCGGGCTGCTGCGCCGGGCGTGGGCGAATATCTTCCCTTCGCCCAAGGAAGGGTGGGGCATCACCAACGTGGAGGCGGCGGCCTGCGGCACCCCGTCGCTCGCGTCCGACAGCCCGGGGCTGCGGGACTCGGTGCGCCACGGCGAGACCGGCTACCTGGTGCCGCATGGAGACGTCGCCGCGCTGGCGGCACGGATGCTGGAACTCGGGGCGGATCCCGCGCTGGTGGAGCGGCTGGGCCGCCAGGCCCGGCGCTTCGCGGAGCAGCTGAGCTGGGAGCGCGCCGCGCTCGAGACCGAACGCTGGATGACCGGGCTGCTCGCCGCACCTGCGGGCGCCCGCTAACCATCGAACCTGCAAGGAGTACCGTCATGCCCATCACCATCACGGCCCGCCACTGCGAGATCTCCGACGAGCTCAAGGAGCGGGCGAAGTCGGTGCTGGACCGGCTCGGCACGGTGGCCAGCCGTCCCATCGAGGGCGGCACGGTGGTGTTCGACCTGGAGGCGGGGAGCGCCACCGCGGAAATCCGCCTCAAGGCGGGCCGGGGTGACGCGGTGATCGCCACCGGGGAGGCGAAGGACCACCGCTCCGCGCTGGACCGTGCCGAGGAGAAGATCCGGCGCCAGCTGGAGAAGGAAGCGCCGGTCCACCGTGGCCGGAGCGCCCGGGACGCCGTGTGACGATCACCCTCCGCGACCTGCTCTCCCGCCGGGGTGATCCCCTCCAGCTCGAGCCGCTGACCGGCGAGCTGGGGCTGGACCGTCCCGTCCCGGATCCCGAGGTGGCCAGTCCGGGCCTCGCGCTGGCCGGCTACACCAGCCGGTTCATGCCCCGCCGGCTGCATGTGCTCGGCGAGACCGAGATCAGCTACTTGCGGGAGCTGGAGGCGTCGGAGCGGCGGTCGCGGCTGGAGAAGTTCTTCGCCTTCGAGCTGCCCTGCGTCTTCGTGACCAAGGGGCAGGAGGTCCCCACCGAGCTCCTCGACCTGGCGCGGGTGCGGGGCATCCCCCTGATCCGGAGCAAGCTCAAGACGGCCGAGTTCTACCGCCGGATCAAGCCCATCATGGAAGAGGCGTTCGCCCCGCGCACCACGATGCACGGCTCGCTGGCGGACGTCTACGGGGTGGGGCTGCTGTTCATCGGGCAGTCCGGCATCGGCAAGAGCGAGTGCGTGCTGGACCTGGTGGAGCGGGGCCACCGGCTGGTGGCGGATGACATCGTCCAGGTCACCCGGCGCGGCAGCGACATCCTGATCGGGATGGGGCATGAGCTCGCGGCCCACCACATGGAGATCCGCGGGGTGGGGCTGATCGACATCCCCACGCTCTTCGGGGTGCGGTCGGTGCGGCAGCAGAAGCGGATCGAGGTGATCGTCCAGCTGGAGGCGTGGGACACCGCCAAGGACGCCGACCGGACCGGCCTCCAGACCCTGGAGACCACGGTCCTCGACGTGGTCCTGCCGCGGGTGATCGTGCC
>JAEUJI010000177.1 GCA_016794805.1 Gemmatimonadota bacterium | reverse complement strand
TCCGCCCAGGACGTAGGAGGGCCGCACCAGGCAGGGATAGCCCACCTGCTCCGCCACCAGCACCGCCTCATCCAGCGACATGGCGGTGCCGGCCGGGGGCTGGGTGACGCCCAGGTCGCGGGCCAGCGCCTCGAACCGCTTGCGATCCTCCGCGGCGTCGATGTTGTCGGGGGACGTGCCCAGGATCTTCACCCCCGCCGCCTCGAGCCCCCGGGCGAGCTTGAGCGGCGTCTGGCCGCCGAGCTGGACCACCACCCCGAGCGGCTGCTCCACGTGGACGATCTCCAGCACGTCCTCGAGGGTGAGCGGCTCGAAGTAGAGGGTATCGGAGATGTCATAGTCGGTGGAGACGGTCTCGGGATTCGAGTTCACCATCACCGTCTTGTAGCCCATCTCGCGGAAGGCGAGGGCGGCGCGGACGCAGCAGTAGTCGAACTCGACCCCCTGCCCGATCCGGTTGGGCCCGCTGCCGAGGATGATGACGGTCTTCGCCCCCTTCCCCTGGGCCTCGTTCTCCTCGTCGTAGCAGGAGTAGAGGTACGGGGTCTTGGAAGGGAACTCCCCGGCGCAGGTGTCTACGGTCTTGAAGACGGGCCGGAGGCCCAGGGCGTGGCGCCGCGCCCGGATCTCCGCGTCCTTCCCCCCCCGCAGGTCGGCCAGCTGGCGGTCGGAGAACCCCATCCGCTTCATGGCCCGCAGCTGCTCCTTCTCCGCCGGGCCCTCCGGCCGGCGGCCGGTCCAGTCCCGTTCGGCCTCGTTCAGCTCCAGCATCTGGTCCAGGAACCAGGGGTCGATCCCGGTTCGCTCGGCGACGTCCTCGACGCTCACCCCCATCAGCAGCGCCCGCTTCACCTGGAAGATCCGTTCCGCCGTGGGGGTGCGGATCGCCGCCTTCACCGCCTCGAGGGAGGTGTCTGTCAGGCGGTCATCCGCCGGGGTCTTGCCCACCTCCCAGCCGGCGCGGTCCGCCTCCAGCGCACGGAACCCCTTCTGGAACGCCTCCTTGAAGGTGCGGCCGATCGCCATCGCCTCGCCGACCGCCTTCATCTGGGTGCCGAGACGGGGATCGGCGGTCGGGAACTTCTCGAACGCGAAGCGCGGCACCTTCACCACCACGTAGTCCAGCACCGGCTCGAAGGAGGCGGGGGTGGTCTTGGTGATGTCGTTGGGCAGTTCGTCCAGGGTGTACCCGACCGCCAGCTTGGCGCCGATCCGCGCGATCGGGAACCCGGTGGCCTTGGAAGCGAGCGCGGAGGACCGGGAGACCCGCGGGTTCATCTCGATGACGAGCTGCTCCCCGGTGGTGGGACTCACCCCGAACTGGATGTTGCAGCCGCCGGCCGCCACCCCGACCTCGCGGATGATCTTGATCGCGCTGTCGCGCATGACCTGGTACTCGCGGTCGGTCAGCGTCATCGCCGGGGCCACGGTGATCGAGTCCCCGGTGTGCACCCCCATCGGGTCGATGTTCTCGATGGAACAGACGATCACCACGTTGTCGGCGCAGTCCCGCATCACCTCCAGCTCGAACTCCTTCCAGCCGATGATGCTCCGCTCCACCAGCACCGAGCCCACCGGCGACAGGTCCAGCCCCCGCTCCACGATCTCGGTGAACTCGTCCCGGTTGTAGGCGATGCCGCCCCCGGTTCCCCCCAGCGTGAAGGAGGGCCGGATGATCGCGGGGTACCCGGTGTCGGCCACCGCCTCCAGCCCCTCCTCCAGGGACCGGATGGTGCGCCCCCGCGGCGTGGCCAGCCCGATCCGCTGCATGGCCCGGGCGAACTCGTCCCGGTCCTCCGCCACCCGGATGGCGCGCTCGTTCGCCCCGATCAGCTCGACGTTGAACTGGGCCAGGGTGCCGTCCTTGTGCAGCGCCATGGCCACGTTCAGCGCCGTCTGGCCACCCATCGTCGGCAGCAGGGCGTCGGGGCGCTCCCGCTCGATCACCCGCCGCACCCATTCCGCGGTCACCGGCTCGACATAGGTCCGGTCCGCGATCTCGGGATCGGTCATGATGGTGGCCGGATTGGAATTGACCAGGATGACCCGGTACCCCTCCTCCTTGAGCGCGCGCACCGCCTGGGTGCCCGAGTAGTCGAACTCGGCGCCCTGCCCGATCACGATCGGGCCGGAGCCGAGCAGGAGGATGGAACGTAGGTCAGTCCGCTTGGGCATTGACGAGGTCCTGGAGGGTCTGATCGAAGGGTATCCGGGGGGTCCAGCCGGTGGCCGCGGTCAGCCGCGCGGGGTCGCCGACCAGGTGCGGGAGGTCTGCGGTCCGGGTGAACTGCGGGTCCACCTCCGGAATCGCCTGCACCCCGAGCAGCGCGGCCAGCCGGAGGAAGACATCCGTGAGCGGCCGGCCCTGCCCCGACGCGATGTTGTAGACCACCCCGGCCTGGCCACCGGCCAGCAGCGCCAGGTAGGCCTGCACCACATCCCGCACGTCGAGAAAGTCGCGGACCGGCTCGAGGTTGCCGGTTTTCACCACCGGCGCGCCGATCCGCCGTGCCGCCTTGAGCCGCCGGGCGAAGGCGGGCACCACGTAGCGGTCGGACTGGCCCGGACCGGTGTGGGGGAAGGCCCGCGCCACGATCACCCGGAGGCCGGTCCGGCGCGCAGCTTCCTGTGCCGCGATCTCCGCGCCCAGCTTGCTCGAGGCGTAGGGTGACACGGGGAGCAGCGGATCCTCCTCCCGCCGCGCCACCGGCGCGGCCCCGATGCCATAGACCTCGGCGGAGGACACCAGCAGCAGCAGGGGATCCCCGGCGCCGGCCTGGCGGAGCTGGCCCAGGGCATCGGCGAGCCGCGCGGTCCCGCCCGCGTTGATGTGCCAGGCCAGGCCCGGGTCCCGGCGCGCTTCGGCGCCCGACGCCACCGCGGCGAGATGCACCACGGCGTCGGGCCGCTCCGCGACCACCGCACGCACCGAGGCGGCGTCCGCCAGGTCGAGCGGCAGCCAGTGGACGTGACGACGCTGCGCTTCGTCGAGGAACTCCGGTGGGGCTTCCCCGGGGAGCCGGGTGCCGAGGACCTCGTGTCCGGCGCCGACCAGCGCCGGCACCAGCCAGCGGCCGACGAAGCCACCCGCGCCGGTCACCAGGAGCTTCATCGCCGCTGGGACAGGAGGTTGAGGTCGGCGTCCACCATCATCGTCACCAGGCTCCGGAAGTCCACGGTCGGGCTCCACCCCAGTTCGGCCCGGGCGCGGCTCGGGTCGGCGAGCAGGACATCCACCTCGGCGGGTCGCAGGTAGCGCTCATCCTGCTTCACGTAGCGCTGCCAGTCGAGGCCCAGGTGGCCGAAGGCGATCTCCACCAGTTCCCGGACGGTGTGGGTCTCGCCGGTGCCGATCACGTAGTCCCGCGGCTCGGCCGGCTGCAGCATCCGCCACATCGCGTCCACATAGTCGCCGGCGAAACCCCAGTCCCGCCGGGCGTCGAGATTGCCGAGGCGAAGCTCCGAGGCCTTGCCCAGCTTGATGCGGGCGGCGCCGTCGGTCACCTTGCGGGTGACGAACTCGATGCCGCGCCGCGGCGATTCGTGGTTGAACAGGATGCCGCTCACCGCGTACAGGCCGTAGCTCTCCCGGTAGTTCACGGTGATCCAGTGCCCATAGCACTTGGCCACCCCGTAGGGCGAGCGGGGATAGAACGGCGTGGTCTCCCGCTGCGGCGTCTCCACCGCGCGGCCGAACATCTCGGAGCTCGACGCCTGGTAGAAGCGCGCGCTGGGCCATGCCAGCCGGATGGCCTCCAGGATGCGGGTCACGCCCAGGGCCGTGAACTCGCCGGTGAGCACCGGCTGGGACCAGGAGGTCGGCACGTAGGACTGGGCGGCGAGGTTGTAGACCTCGTCCGGCTCGGTCTCCCGGATCACCATGGTGAGGGAGTGCTGGTCGAGCAGGTCCGCGGGGAGGATCTGCACCCGGTCCAGCAGGTGCTCGATCCGCTCGTAGCTGTGATGGCTGGTCCGGCGGACCATGCCCACGACCTCATACCCCTTGGACAGGAGCAGTTCGGCCAGGTAGGAGCCGTCCTGCCCGGTGATCCCGGTAATCAATGCCCGCGGCATGACGGCGGGTCCCTCCGGAGTTGTGCCAAGCGGTTCAGGCCGTTATACTTGTGGGCTCTTTGGGGAAACTCAGATCCACGCATTCTGGAAGGAAGCTTCGTATGGCCCGGGTGTGCACTGTCTGCAAGAAGGGGCCGATGACTGGCAATAACGTCAGCCACGCCAACAACCGGAAGAAGCGCCGCTGGTACCCGAACCTCCAGACCGTGCGCGTGCTGGTCGAGGGCGCCCCCCGCCGGGTGGCGGTATGCACCCAGTGCATCAAGTCTAACCGGGTGCAGAAGGCGACCTGAGCCGGCTCGCGGGACGCCCGGGCATCCCCGGGCATCCCGCCCGCGCCGCCGGAGCGACCGGCCAGAAAAAAGGGGACCAACCGGTCCCCTTTCGTCGTTTCTGGCGCTGGCGAAGTGGGTCGCCATCACTCGGGGAGCAGCTCGATCCGCGCCACTTCGGCACCATCGCCGGGCCGGTGGCCCAGCTTGAGGATGCGGGTGTAGCCGCCCGGCCGCGCGGCGAACCGCGGGCCGATCTCGCTGAACAGCAGGCTGAGCGCGGCCCGCTCGCGGATCTTCGCCGCCACCAGCCGGCGGGCGTGGAGATCGCCACGGCGGGCGAGGGTGATCAGCTTCTCCGCGTAGGGGCGCAGCGCCTTCGCCTTGGCGACGGTGGTCTCGATCCCCCCGTGGAGGATGAGGCTGGTCGCCATGTTCCGCATCAGGGCCTTGCGGTGCTCCGACGTGCGCGAGAGCTGCTTGCCCTTGGCCTGGTGTCGCATCAGCCCTCCTCGCCGTTATCCACCGCCATGCGGGCGGTCGGCGGGGTCCCGGGGTTCACCACGCGGAGGTCGCCATCGGCCTCCTCGAAGCGCATCCCGAAGTTCAGTTCCTGCTGCCGCAGGAGATCGGCGATCTCCTTGAGCGCCTTCTCGCCGACATTCTTCACCTTGAGCAGCTCGTCTTCCGTGTAGGTGACGAGGTCGCCGAGGGTGCGGATGTTGGAGTTCTTGAGCGAGTTGAGCGACCGGACCGAGAGGCCGAAGTCGTCGATCAGCCGGGTCAGCTTGTCCCGCAGCGCGCCGCTGCCCGCGCCGCCGGCCGGCAGCTCCGGCCGGCCCATCGGGACCTTGCCGAACTCGACGAAGTAGCGGAAGTGCTCCTGGGCCAGCGCCGCGGCGTAGGCGATCGCGTCTTCCGGCGACAGGGTGCCGTTGGTCTCGACGCTGACCGTGAGCCGGTCATAGTCGGTGCGCTGCCCGACGCGGGTCTCGGCCACGGAGAAGTTGGCGCGGCGGACCGGGTTGTAGATCGCGTCGATGGAGATCAGGTCCACCGGCAGCGAGCGATCCCGGGGGTGCAGCTCCGCCTCGACGTAGCCGCGGCCCTTGTTCACGTACAGTTCGCCGTTCACCTCGCGGTCATCCTGGACCGTGAACAGCAGGTGGTCGGGATTCACCACCCGGACCGAGCCGCTCGGGACGATGTCGCGGGCGTACACCGGGCCGGCGCCATCCTTCTTGATCTTGAGGATGGCCTCGTCCACGTCGTCCGCGAGGACGAGGGTGAGGCTCTTCAGCCGCTGGATGATCTGGTGCACGTCCTCGTGCACGCCGGGGATGGTCTGGTGCTCGTGCACCACGCCGTCCAGCCGGAACGCCCACACCGCGCTCCCCCGCAGGGAGGAGAGCAGCAGCCGCCGCAGCGAATTGCCCAGCGTGTAGCCGAACCCGCGCTCGAGCGGCTGCAGCCGGAACTCGGCGATGTTCGGCATGTCCTCCCGCTTGGTCATCTCGACCAGGTGCGGGCGGACCAGTCCGGTCAGGTCAATGGTCATGGTCACTTCGAGTAGAGCTCGACGATGAGCTGTTCCTGGGCATTGAGCGGGATCGCGTCGCGCGTCGGGCGCTCGGTCACGCGGCCGGACGCCTTCTCGGCGTCCACCGACAGCCAGGACATGGTGGTGCCGCGGGTGGCGAATTCCTGGGCCAGCTTGACCGCGATCATCTCGCGGCTGGCGGGCGCCACCCGCACTTCATGGCCGGGCCGCACCACGAAGGAGGGGACATCCACCTTGCCGCCGTTGACCTGCACGTGGCCGTGACGGACCAGCTGCCGCGCCGACTTCCGGCTGGCGGCGAAGCCCATGCGGAACACGATGTTGTCCAGCCGGGACTCGAGCGCGATCACCAGGTTGGTGCCCTTCACGCCCGATTCGCGGGAGATGCGGTCGAAGGTATTGCGGAACTGGCGCTCGGTGAGGCCGTAGATCCGCTTCACCTTCTGCTTCTCGCGCAGCTGCTTGGCGTACTCCGACGCCTTGCGGCCGCGGCCCGCGTTCTGGCCATGCTGGCCCGGGGCGTAGCCGCGGCGCTCGACGGCGCACTTCTCCGTCATGCAGCGCGGGCCCTTGAGGAACAGCTTGGTGCCTTCTCGCCGGCACTGCCGGCAGCTCGGACCGGTGTAACGCATGCTCAGACCCGCCGCTTCTTGGGGGGACGGCAGCCGTTGTGCGGAATCGGCGTGACGTCCCGGATGGAGACCACCTTGAGCCCGGCGGAGGCCAGCGCCTGGATGGCCGACTCGCGGCCGCTGCCCGGGCCCTGCACCCGCACGTGGACCCGCCGCACGCCGAGGTTCATCGCCTCGCGGCCGCAGTTCTCCGCGGCCACGGTGGCGGCGAAGGGGGTGGACTTCTTCGACCCCTTGAAGCCCGCCTTGCCGGCGGAGCCCCACACGAGGGTGTTGCCCTTCATGTCGGTGATCGTGATCAGCAGGTTGTTGAAGGTCGCGGCGATGTGGGCCACGCCCTCGCTCTCCACGACCTTCTTGCCACGCTTCGCGGCCGGCGTCTTGACCGGGGCGGCGACCGGCGCGGCGGGCGCGGCGCTCTGGGGCTTCTCGGGAGCGGTCATTACTTCTTCGTCACCTTCTTCTTGCCCGCGATGGCCCGGCGCGGGCCCTTCTTGGTGCGGGCGTTGGTATGCGTGCGCTGGCCACGAACCGGCAGGCCCCGGCGATGCCGGATGCCGCGATAGCTGCCGATGTCCATGAGCCGCTTGATGTTCATGGCGACTTCGGTGCGGAGCGCGCCCTCGACCCGCAGCGAACGCTCGATGAACTGGCGCAGCCGGGCCACCTCGGAGTCCGAGAGGTCCCGCACCCGGGTGTCCGGGCTCACGCCGGTCTCGGAGAGGATGCGGTTGGAGGTCGGGCGACCGATGCCGAAGATGTAGGTGAGGCCGATCTCGACCCGCTTTTCACGCGGCAGATCCACGCCAGCAATTCGCGCCATCGGTTACCCCTGCCGCTGCTTGTGCTTCGGGTTGCGCTTGCAGATGATGCGGAGCGTCCCCTGCCGCCGCACGACCTTGCAATGCTCACAAATCGGCTTGATGCTCGAGCGAACCTTCACGAACCTCTCCCAGGAACCGGGTTTCAGTGGAGCACGCGAATGTATCGGGGGAGTGTGGATAATGCAAGGGAGGGGACGGACTTAGGGGGGAATCCGGCAGGCTGGTCAGCCCCCGGCTGCGGCAGCCATCTCCCGGAACACCGATCGCGGGTCCCCGGCCTGCAGGATCGGCCGTCCGACGACGAGGTGGGAGGCCCCGGCGCGGGCGGCGGCTTCGGGGGTGGCGGTCCGGACCTGATCCCCGGCCGGATCCCCGGAGCGCCGGATTCCGGGCACCACCACCCAGGCCGCCGGACCCAGGGTGCCGCGAACCGTCGCCACCTCCAGCGGGGAACAGACGATGCCCCGGAGCCCGGTCGCCCTGGCCGCGCCGGCCAGCCGCGCAACTTCATCCAGCAGGACCACTTCCCCACCCCGCCCAAGAGTCGCCCCGTAGTCGGTCGCGGAGTGGGAGGTCAGCACCGTGACCCCCACGACCCCGACCCGGCCGGCGCTCGCCCGGGCCGCCTCCCGCATCATGTCCGAGCCACCCAGGCAGTGGACCGTTGCCATGGCGACGCCCAGGTCCGCGGCCGACTCGACCGCCCCCGCGACGGTATGGGGTATGTCGTGCCACTTGAGGTCGAGGAACACCTGGAGCCCGCGGGCCGCCAGCTCCCGGACCAGCGGCGGTCCTTCCCGGGTGAAGAGGATCGATCCCACCTTCACCCACCGCGCCTCGGGGATCCGGTCCAGCAGCCGCCGGGCATCGTCCGCCGCCAGGTCCAGCGCGATGATCAGTTCAGCCACCGAGGCGCTCCAGGTCGCGGACCACCCGCTCGGGGATCCGGGGGTCACACATCGCGGCGGTCCCGATGGCCACCAGCGCCGCGCCCGCCCTCAGGTACTGCCGCGCATCCTCCGCGCTGCGGATGCCCCCGACCCCCATCACCGGCATCCCGCCGCTCCGATCCATGATCTTCCGCACCGCCAGCACCCCGACCGGGAGCAGGGCCGGCCCGCTCACCCCGCCGTTGCCGTTCCCCAGGCGCGGCGCATCGCCGTCGGCGTAGAGGTACCCGGGCATGGTGTTGACCACGGAGACGCCATCCGCGCCGGCGCCCCGTACGGTGAGGGCCATCGCGGCGATGTCGGGGAGCGCGGGAGACAGCTTGGCGAACAGCGGCTTGCGGGTCCGGGCCCGGCACAGCTCGAGCACCCGTGCGGCGGTGGCGGGATCGGCGCCGAACTCGACCCCGCCCGCGTGGGTGTTGGGACAGGAGAGGTTGATCTCGAAGGCCGCGATCCCGGCGCACCCGTCGAGCCCCGCCACCACCTCCGCGAAGTCACCGGCCTCGAAGCCCACCACATTCACGATGACCCGGGCCGCATGGACATGACTGGCGAGCCACGGGATCTGCTCCGCCGTCACCCGTGCCAGCCCCGGGTTGGCCAGGCCGACGGAGTTGAGCATCCCCCCCGGGAACTCCGCAACCCGGGGAGCGCGGTTCCCCGGACGGGGCTCCCGCGACACCGCCTTGGTCACGATCCCGCCGAGGCATTCGAGGTTGATGACCCCGGCCACTTCCCGCCCGAAGCCCGCCGTGCCGGCCGCCAGCAGCACCGGATTCTGGAATCCGAGGCCGACGACCGTGCGGGCCAGCGGGTGCGCCACTAGCGATTCACCGGTTCCCGGGGGGCCGTGGGTTGCGGCGCCGGGCGAGTGGGACGCGGGGCGGCGCGGCGGCCGCCCTCGGGATTGAAGGTGACGACGAAGCGCCGCAGGGAGTCCTCCAGGACCGCGAGCTCGGGCGCCTCCTCTCCCAGGGCGAAGCGGACATAGGGGCTGGCCAGGTACCGGCGGCGCAGCACATCGAGCAGGCTGTCCGCGGCCGCGGCATCCAGGGCACTCAGCGCCATCAGCGCCTTCGGGGCGAAGGGGGACTCCGGCCACTCCTCCGCGACGCGCGCGAACTGGCGCCGCGCGAACCGGGTCGCCCCCAGGGTATCCCGGGCCAGTTCCCCCGCGAGGAAGAGGCGCAGGTCGCCGCGCGGCGTGCCGCCGGAGACGGAGTCCGCCGTGGCGATGATCCGGCGGGCGCCGGCCGCCAGCTGGGCCAGCCGCGGCGCGAACGGGCCCTGGAGGTCGTCCAGATCGCGCGCCGGCGCGACGGCGACATCCAGCTCTGCCGCGGTCGTGGCCCGCCGGACGCGGGCCACCGCCTGTTCGTAATGGATCTCCGAGCGGATCGGACCGGGGACCTCAAGCGCGAGGGCCTCCGCGAAGCGCGCCTCCCCCCGCAGGGTGTCCACCGGCACGAGGCGGACGGCATCCTCGAGCAGCAGGCGGCTGCGGAGGGTGGCCGGGAGCGTGCTGTCGGCGCCGAGTTCGGCGGCCAGGCGGGAGGCGCCGTCGGGGTCGTGGGGGGGGGGGGCCGCCCCCCCCGCCCGCCCCCGCGCCCCCCCGGGCCCCCCCCCCCCCCGCCCAAA
>JAEUJI010000144.1 GCA_016794805.1 Gemmatimonadota bacterium | reverse complement strand
GGGAATCTCGAACCGCTCCCGGTGCATCGGGTGCGTCGCGGGATCCTCCACCTCCACCGGCTTGAAGGTCCCCGGCCCCACCTCGAGATCGATCCGGGCGATCTCCACCCCGCCCGCCGCCAGCCGCTCCAGCAGCGCCGGAGTAAAGTGGAGCCCCGCGGTCGGCGCCGCCACGCTCCCCTCCCGTTCCGCGTAGACGGTCTGGTACCGGGTCTCGTCCGCGGGGCCCGGGGCCCGCGCGATGTACGGCGGGAGGGGGAGCCGGCCCGCCTGTCGCATGGCATCGTCGGCGGTGATCCCCACGAAGCGCACCTCCCGGAACCCCTCCTCGAGCAGCGCCACCGTCTCGATCCACGCCTCGGGGCCGATCTGCACCCGCTTGCCGGGGCGGAGCGCCGAGCCCGGCTTGCCGATCGCGACCCAGCGGTCCCCGGCGGCGGGGTGGATCAGCAGCACCTCCGCGGCCGCGCCGCTCGGCCGGGTGCCGAGGAAGCGCGCATGGCGCACCCGGGTGGTGTTGAGGACGACCAGGTCACCGGCGGGAATGAGCGTGGGGAGGTCGGGAAAGCGGCGGTCGCTGCGGGTGGCGCCGGCCCGGTCCACGACCAGCAGCCGGCTCTCCCCGCGCTCGCTGACCGGTTCCTGCGCGATCAGTTCTGGGGGAAGGGCGTAGTCGAAATCGCTGGTGCGAAACGCGCGGGGCACGCCGGGTGGGTCCTAGGCGTCGCGCTCGAAGATGGTGCCCTGCGCGCCCGGCGGCGGCGTCACCCCGAATCGGCGGTAGGCCAGCGGCGTGGCCACCCGGCCCCGCGGGGTGCGCTCCAGGAAGCCCTGCTGGATCAGGTACGGCTCGTACACGTCCTCGAGGGTGCCGGCGTCCTCGCCGACCGCCACGGCGACGGTGGTGAGCCCCACCGGCCCGCCGCCGAACTTCTCGATGATGGTGGTCAGGATGCGGGCGTCCATGTCGTCCAGGCCGAATTCATCCACGTTGAGCCGGGCCAGCGCCTCCCGGGCCACCGCGCCCGTGATGTGGCCCTCGGCGCGCACCTGGGCGAAGTCCCGCACCCGGCGGAGCAGGCGGTTGGCCACCCTCGGCGTGCCGCGGCTCCGCCGCGCGATCTCGAGGGTGCCCTCTTCATCGGTGGGGACGCCGAGGATCGTCGCCGAGCGGGCCACGATCACCCGCAGGTCCTCAGGGGGGTAGAAGTGGAGCCGCTCCACCATGCCGAACCGGGCCCGCATCGGCGGGGTAAGCAGCCCGAAGCGGGTGGTGGCGCCGATCAGGGTGAAGCGCTCGATCGCCATGGGGATGCTCTGGGCATTCGGGCCGTCGGCGATGCGCACGTCCACCCGGTAGTCCTCCATCGCCGGATAGAGGAACTCTTCCAGCACCGGCCGGAGCCGGTGCACCTCGTCAATGAAGAGGATATCGCCTGGCTGCAGGGTGGTGAGCAGCCCCACCAGGTCTCCCGGCTTCTCCAGCACCGGGCCCGACGTGGTGCGGAGCTGCACGCCCATCTCCCGCGCGAGCAGCATCGCCAGGGTGGTCTTGCCCAGTCCCGGGGGGCCGAAGAAGAGCAGGTGGTCGAGCGGTTCCCCGCGCCCCTTGGCCGCGTCGATCGCGATCCGCAGCGACGCCTTCACCTGGGGCTGGCCCACGAACTCCTCCAGCCGCGCCGGGCGGAGCGCCGCTTCGGCGCCCTGCTCCTCGGGGAGGGAGTCGGGGGTGGTGATCTGGAGGCGGGTCAATGACGGCCTAGTCCTTGAGCCTCGCGTCCCACCGCACCGGCCGCTGGCCCGGCTCGACGATGTGCCGCGCGTGGCAGTGATTGCAGCGGTCCATCGTGCGCTCCGTGGTGCGGGCCACGAGCATGCGGTTGGTGCTGCCGCAGCGGGTGCAGAGCCACTCGGCGGTCGTCGCGGGTACAGTCATGTCCGGCCTCCTCGAATCCGTGATGCGCCCGGCGGGCGCGGCCGCGGCGCTACGTGCGCCGGGCCGACAGCGTCTGCAGGGCATGGCGGATGACCTTCGCGGTCTCCGCCTGCCCTTCCTGCATCGCGCGCCGGACGGCGTCCTCCGCCTGCGGCGCGGCGTAGCCCAGCCGGAGCAGCGCCAGCACCGCCTCCCCGCCGGGGCCCGGAGTCGCGGGCAGTTCGGCCGCGACGGCTTCGAACCGGTCCGCCAGCTCCACCACCAGCTTCTCTGCCTTCTTCCGTCCGATGCCGG
>JAEUJI010000137.1 GCA_016794805.1 Gemmatimonadota bacterium | reverse complement strand
GACGAAGACCCGGGTGTTCCCCGGGCTCTTTCCATTCACCGCCCCGCCGACGACCTCGGCGATCGCCGTGTCCTCGATGGTCCACGTCGCCGCCGGCAGGCCGCTGATGGCGGCGCCGTTCTGGTCCCGCGGCGTCGCGGTGAGCTGGAGCGCGCTGCCCATCTCCACCGCAACGCTGTCGGCGCCGAGCGCCAGGGTGGTAAAGACCGGCGCGGGGGCGTCAGGACCCACCGCGCCGCCGCCGCCACAAGCGGCAAGGGCAAAGAGGATGGGGAGCAACGGCAGATGGAAAAACCGGTGGCGGGACATGTCCACTCCGCTGGCGTGAGACTCGATACCGCCAAAGTTCATGAAGCAGCATGAAGCCGCGCGAAGTGCAGCCTGAAGCCAACTTCAACTGCCACCGACCGGGGCAACTGCTGTTCCCGGTTCGACCGGGCGGCCGGGAGGTCGGGCGGTCCAGCCCTGCGCGGTGCCGCAACCCCTTGCGGAGCCGATGGTTGGGGGCGGGAACGGGAAGCGGCCGCGCACGGGATCCGTGCTCGGCCGCCGGTCCGCCGCTGTACCGCCGCGAGCAGCCCCTACTGTTTCGCTACAGGGAGCGCTCCACCAATCCAGCGCGCCGCATCCTCGACCTCCCCGGGCGCGAGCTCAGGCCCGGCCTCACGCCAGTCCAGATCCACCGCCGCCCCACCCGCCCTGAAGATCGTCGCGAGCCGCTCGGCGTTGGCCACCGGGACGATCGGGTCGTACCGGCCCGAGCCGATGCGCACCGCAGTCCCCGACAGATCCGGTATCATCTCCGGTTCAAACGGCACCATGGCACGGAGCAGCAGCGCCCGGCGGAGCAGGCCGGGCTCCCGCAGCAGGATGCTCGCGGCGATGTTGGCGCCGTTGGAGAAGCCCACCGCCGTGACCCGCTCAGGCGGGAAGCGATAGCGCTCCGCCGCCTCCCGGAGAAACTCGGCGAGCTCAGTGGTACGCCTGGCGAGGTCCGCCTGGTCGAAGACCCCTTCCGCCAGGCGGCGAAAGAAGCGCGGCATCGATCCCTCCAGCACCCGGCCCCGGACCGCGAGCAGGCCTGCCGCCGGCGCGAGCGCGCGGCCAAGCGGGAGGAGGCTCTGCTCGTTCCCTCCGGTGCCGTGCAGCAGGAACAGCGTCTCGCCGCTGGTGCCGGGCAGGTACTGGTGCATGAAGTCGGTCATCATGCGGCCGGCACCTCCAGCGGGGGCAGGATCGCCTCGATCGCCGCCCGGTTGCCCTCATACTGCGGCGGCAGCCGCAACTCGGCGCCCAGGCCGGCCTCGAGCTCGTCGGTCAGGAAGCCCGGGCCGTCGGTGGCAATCTCGAACAGCGAGCCCCCCGGCTCCCGGAAGTAGATGGACTGGAAGTACTGCCGGTCCACCACCGGCGTCACCCCGAGGGCGCGGCCGAGCAGCTCGCCCCGCAGACGGAGCTGATCAGCGCCATCTGCCGCGCGCCACGCGACGTGGTGCACGGTGCCCGCCCCCATGGTCCCGGAAGGCCCGGCCGGGTCCCGCAGCAGGTCCACCGCGCTGCCGTCGGGGCTCAGCATCCGGCGGACGCCGCCATCACTGCCGCCCTCGGCGAACCCCAACGCCTCGACCAGCAGGTCCGCGGTGGCATCGGTGCCGCGGAGCGTCAGCGTCGTGCCCGCGAGGCCGGTGATCTGCTGCGCTACCGGCACGGCACTGCCGGGCCACGCCTCCCCCCGGGGCGCCGTGCGCTCCACCAGCTCGAGGCCGAGACCATCGGGATCCGAAAGCCGGAGCGTGGTTTCCCCGAAGCGCTCCCGGCGAACCACCCCGGTGACGCCGAGGCGGCCCAGCCGATTCTCCCAGTAGCCGGCGCTGCCGGCGGGGATGGCGTAGGAGGTGAGGGTCGCCTGGCCGGCACCCGGGCGCCCGGGCCGGGCATCGGCCCAGGGGAAGAAGGTGAGCAGCGTGCCGGGGTGCCCGATCCGGTCCCCGAAGTAGAAGTGGTACGTCCCCGGGTCGTCGAAGTTGACGGTGCGCTTCACGAAGCGCAGCCCGAGGGTGCCGGCATAGAATGCGAGGTTCCGCTGCGGATCCCCGGCGATGGCGGTGATGTGGTGCAGTCCCTGGCTCCTGGTGTTCATCCTGCCCTCCGAATTGTACGACATCAATCGATCACACCGTGACAACGGACTCAGCGCTGGCTGGCCAGCCCGAGCTTCCTGCACAACTGCCCCAGCTGCTGCTGCTCGGCCGCGGTCAGGGCGCCCAGCAGCGCCGTGACCCGCGCCGCATGGTCCGGGAACGCCCTGGCGATCAGGGCCTCCCCCTTGGGCGAGAGCCGGACCAGGTGGGCCCGGCGGTCATCGGGATTGTCCCCCCGGTGGACCAGCCCGCTCCGCTCCAGGTTGTCGATGACCGTGGTGAGGTTGCTGCCGCTCACCAGCAGCTTCTCGCACAACCGGGCCTGCGGCATGGGCCCGAGGTGCCAGAGCGCCTCCAGCACGCCAAACTGGGACTCAGTCACCCCATGGTCCTTCTGGAGCACCGGGTTGAGCCGGGCCGAGAGGGTGTTGACCGCGCGGCGCAGCTTCACGAAGGCGCTGAGCGCCCGCCTGGTGGCCGGATCCCGGGTGACCGCAGTCCGCATCTTTGCTCCATGTCGCATTGTTCGATATCGAACATAATAGCCCGGCGGCGGGCGTCAACCCCCGCCCGGCCGTCCCGCCACGTCGAGCAGCACCGGGGCCGGGATGCCGTGGCCCCCGGGATAGCGCCGGGCCTCAACCTGGGCGCCGGCGGCCAGGAGCGTGGCGGCGTTCTCCTCGATGCTCCCGGGGGTGGCGTAGGGGTCTGTGTTCCCGGCGATGATGAGCACGGGGGTCTGGCCGAGCGCCCCGGCGAGCTGGGCCGGGGCCACGTCGCGTGGGAGCGGTGCACCCCACAGGACAACCCGGTCCGGGCGGAGCCCTCCCGCGACCAGCCACCGGGTGGCCATGACCGAGCCCTGGCTGAATCCGAGCAGCGTCACCCGAGGCCGGTCCGGTCCGCCTGAGAGGAGCCGCGCCGCCAGCCGGTCGAGGAACCGCAGGTGGTCGGTCAGGTCCGCCTCCCGGTGTTCCCGGGTGAGCCAGGTGGCGCCAATGGCGGGCCCATGATGCCCGTCCATTCGGGTCTCCAGGTAGAACCGGGAGAGCGCTTCCGGGGCCACGACCCGCGTGGCGCCATCGTCGAGGGGCGTCAGCCAGCGCAGGAAGCGCGCGGCGAGCTGGGCGTACCCGTGCAGCCCGATCCACAGCTCCTCGACCGGGCCGGACTCGGGGCCGAGCTGGAAATAGCGCGCGGTACGAGTGACCTCGAGCAGGTGCGGCTTCATGGCGATGCCGTCAACGGCATGGGATGGGGCTCCGAACTCATGTGGGCTCGCGAGAACCTGCAGGCGGCGTCCGTGAAGAAGGCGGGTGCCTGGCCTTCACGGAAGCCGATCCGGGCGCTGGGTATATATACGCGTCGTCAACCGGTACGGATGGTCCGCATGCGTGTGACCCTGCTCCTCGGCCTCGCCGCCGCGCCCGCGCTGGCCGCCCAGGCCCCCCCGGCGCTCCGGACAACACTGGTCGTCACCGCCCCGGCGCTCGCGGCGCAGCTAGGCGATTCAAATCTGGTCCTGGTCCACGTGGACCGGGATCCCCAGGCCTACGCGGATGCCCACCTGCCCGGGGCCCGCTTCCTCCCCCTTCGTGCCATCGTCACCGAGCGCGGCGGCATTCCCAACGAGCTGCCTCCCGTCGCGCAACTCGACTCCGTCCTGGAATCCGCTGGAATGTCGAACCACAGCCGGATCGTGATCTACGGCGATCCGCTCGCCGCGGCACGGCTGTTCTTCACCCTCGACTACCTGGGCCTCGGGGACCGTGCCAGCCTGCTGGACGGCGGCCTCCCGGGGTGGAAGGCGGCCGGGCTCCAGGTCACTCACGAGCTTCCCGCGCCACCGGTGCCGGGGCGGATCGAGCCGATGGTGCAGGCCAGGCGGCTCATTGATGCGGCCGAGCTCTCCCGGCGCCTGCATGACCCGGCACTGGCGCTGGTGGACGCGCGGCTGCCGGCTGAGTGGAGCGGCGCCACGCCTGGAGACGGCGTGCTTCGGCCTGGCCGCATCCCCGGCGCGCGGAGCTTCTTCTGGCGCCTCGCCCTCACGCCCGGCGAGCCGGCCTATCTCAAGGACGTCGCGATCCTCCGGAAGCTGCTGGGCCGGGCCGGTGTCGCCCCGGGACGCGAGGTCATCACCTACTGTCGCACCGGCGTGCAGGCGAGCTTGCTCTATTTCGTGGCGCGGTACCTGGGCTACCAGCCCCGGATGTACGACGGCTCATTCATCGAGTGGAGCGAGATGGCGGAGCTGCCGGTCGAACGCTGATCCCGACGCCACGACGGGGCGGAGCCGAAGCTCCGCCCCGCCGCCGTTCCCTGCCCCGCCGCCTTCAGAAGGCCGCGATGATCCCCACCGTGGCCCGGGTGAGTTCCTGCTCGACGTCATAGGTGAACTCGCCGCTCACCCGGAGGTTCCGCTGGATCATGTGGCCGACGCCCCCGGAGATGCTCTCGTAGCGCTTCCCGGGCGCGGGGCCGCCAAGCCGGACGTCCATCAGCGGCCGGTTGGCGGTGACCAGGTTGTAGAGCGCGAAGCCATAGAACCGGCTGTTCGCGGGGCGGATGACGACCTC
>JAEUJI010000118.1 GCA_016794805.1 Gemmatimonadota bacterium | reverse complement strand
GGGCAACCTCCTCGCCGACCTGCTCCGCGGCTGGGTGGACCCCCGGGTGCGCCATGCCGGCTGACCGGCGGGCGTGGGCAGGACTACTGGTGCTCGGCGCCATGGCCGCGCTGGCGCTCGGTGCGCCCCTCGTCTCGGGGCACGATCCCGCGGCGCAGAGCAAGGTAGTGGCCACCCGCTTTGCCCCGCCCCTCTCGCACGATGGCCTGGGCGACTTCCACCTGCTCGGCACCGACCGGCTGGGCCGCGACGTCTGGAGCCGGCTGGTGCATGGCGCGCGGATCTCCCTCGGCACCGGCCTGCTGGCGACGGTGCTGTCGGTCGGGATCGGGGTGCTGGTCGGGCTCGCCGCCGCGGTGTGGCGCGGGCCGCTCGGCCTCGCCCTGCTCGCCTTCACCGACTTCATGCTCGCCCTGCCGCGGGTGGTGGTGCTGCTCCTGCTCGCCGCGCTGTGGGCGCCGAGCGGGTGGCTGGTGGTGGTGGTGCTGGGGCTCACCGGGTGGATGGGGGTGGCACGGCTGGTCCACGGGGAAGCGGAGTCGCTGATGGCGCGACCGTTCGTCCGCTCCGCGGAGGCGCTGGGGCAGAGCCGGGCGCGGATTGCGCTCAGGCATGTGCTGCCCAACGCCTGGACCCCGGTCATCGTCGCCGCCGCGCTGGGCGTGGGGAACGCCATCACCCTGGAGGCGGGCCTCTCATTTCTTGGACTCGGGGTGCAGCCGCCGGCGCCGAGCTGGGGGGGGATGATCGCCTCGGGGCGGGACACCCTGGTGAATGCGCCGTGGGTCGCGATCGCGCCGGGCGTGGCGCTGGTGCTGGTGGTGGTGGCCGCGACGATGGTGGGGGACGCCCTGCGTGATCACCTCGATCGCAGGTGAGGGGGAAACGGGGAAACGGGGAAACGGGAAACGGCGGCATGACGCCCCAGGGTTCCGCCGAGTCGCCGAGCCGCCGAGCCGCCGAGTCGCCACCATTGCGCCCCCCCTTCCCCCACCACTACGCTCCGGCATGAACCTCCTGTGTGACATCGCCGCACGTCCGGTGATCGGCCATCGGGGCGCGGCGGCCTATGCCCCCGAGAACACCCTCGCGAGCCTCAAGTTGGCGCCTCCCCTGGGCGCGGAGGCGGTCGAGTTCGACGTGCGCGCCTCGCGGGATGGCGTGGCCATGGTGTTCCACGACCCGATCCTCGACCGCACCACCAACCTGACCGGTCCGGTCGGGGCCCGGAGCGCGGCGGAGCTCGCCGCCGCCGACGCCGGCTATCACTTCACCGACGACGCCGGCGCTCTGTCCTACAGAGGCAGCGGCATCTCTGTTCCCACCCTGGCGCAGGTGATCGAGGCGCTCCCCGGTCTGCCGCTGCTGATCGAGATCAAGGAAGCCGCGGTGTCGGAGGCGGTGGCTAGGACCCTGCTGGAGCACGAGGCCACCGGCCGGGCGGTGGTGGCGGGGAATGACTGGCGCTGGCTCGGTCCCTTTGCCGCGGCGCCCTTCCAGCTTGGGGCCAGCCGGCGGGACATCACCCGCGCCTTCTTCGGCATCGGCGCGCCGCATCCGGCCTGCCGGGTCTATTCGGTGCCGGAGCGGTGGCACCGCTTCCATGTGCCGAGCCGCCGGTTCATCGCGGGGGCGCGGCGCCGCAACGCGACGACCCATGTCTGGACCGTGGACGACGCGAAGAGCGCCCTGGCCTGGTGGCGGAACGGCGCCAACGGCATCGTCAGCAACCGGCCCGACGTCATCCGGCAGGCGCGGGACGCCTTCAATGCGGGACTGTAGGACTCGCTACGGCCCCGCGGTGGCCATGCACTCGATCTCCACCCGGGCGCCGAGTGCGAGGCCGCTGCCGGCCATGGCGGAGCGGGCGGGCGGTGCGGCGGGGAAGAAGGTGGCGTACACTTCGTTCATCGGCGCGTACTCCGCCATGTCGGCCAGGAAGACGGTGCACTTGAAGATCCGGTCCAGCGAGCTGCCGGCGGC
>JAEUJI010000084.1 GCA_016794805.1 Gemmatimonadota bacterium | reverse complement strand
CGGGCAGGATGTGCTGTGGCAGATGGTGGCGCACAACAGCTACCACGCCGGGCAGGTGGCGCTGCTGCGCCGGGCCTTCGGTGCGTGGCCACCGGCCGGGGGCGGGGATAGCTGGTAGGGGGGAGGGACGGTACCGACGGTAGGGACGGTAGCGACGGTAGCGTTCGCGGAAACGGTACGGGTCGGGGTCCTCGCGGATCCCGACCCGTCAGCCTTCAAACGGTACCGTCGCTACCGTCGTTACTTCAGCTGATTCACCGTCGGCGCGTGCTGGTAGAGGTAGTAGAAGATGATCATCAGCGCCCCGATGATCACCGCGGCGAGGAGCAGGGAGAACGAGAAGATCGTCGTGAGCAGCTTCCCATCGGACTTGAGGTGCATGTAGAACATCGCCACCAGCGCGAACTTGATGGCGGAGAGGAAGAGCAGCACCTCCACCACGATCGGCTCCAGCACCGCCGCGAAGCCGGCGGGGCTGTGCCGGTGCACCACTTCGTAGGCGCCGACCTCGAGGGCGGTCAGCGCGAAGAGGATCAGCGCGACCTTGGTGTAGGTCTGCCAGGTCGGGTGGGCATGCCCCTCGGCGTGCGCGGGGGCGTGGGCGGTAGCGGTCATGTTCGGCCGGCTCAGCGGATGAGGTAGACGACGGGGAAGATGACGATCCAGACCACGTCCACGAAGTGCCAGTAGAGCGCCGCCATCTCCAGGTTGAGCGCCTTCTCGGGCGGCAGCTTGCCGCGGAGCGCCACCACCAGCACCGAGACGAGCCAGACCAGGCCCAGGGTGACGTGGGTGCCGTGGAAGCCGGTCAGGGTGTAGAAGGTGGAGGAGAACAGGTTCGTGGTGTAGCCCATGCCGCGGTGGGCAAAGTGATTGAACTCATACACCTGCATCCCCACGAAGAACACGCCGCAGACGATGGTCGCGAGCAGCCAGCCGATCAGCTGCTTCCGGTTCCCCTTCTGGGCGCCGTTGAGCGCCAGCACCACGAAGAAGGAGCTGAACAGCAGCAGCGCGGTGCCGAAGGTGACCAGCGGGATCTCCAGCATCTGCTCCTGGGCCACGCCGTTCAGCAGCCACTCGCCGTGCGGCTTGGGGCCCACGACGTCGCGCCCCTTGTACACCAGGTAGGTGCCGATGAGGGAGGCGAAGAACATGCATTCGGACCCGATGAAGGTCCAGATCGCCAGCTTCCGGTTGTCGATGCCGGTGGCGGTGTAGTGATGATCGTCAGCGTGCGCGTGCGCAGTCGCCACGGTCGGGCTCCAGGTGGGGGTGGCGGCTCAGTGACCGGTGGCGGCGAACGGGTCTTCGAAGGCCCAGGCGTAGACCCCGTAAAACAGGACCACGAGGCCCACGGCGTGCACCCAGAGGTGCGACCCGCCGATGAAGCCGCCCAGGGTGATCGCCACGCCGAGCGCGGCCACCAGCGGCTTCCAGGAGGGGTTGGGCATGGGGACGGCGTCGTGGGCGACGGGGGTCGGCTCCGGCAGGGTCCCGCCCGCGACCCGCTTCATCTCCCACAGCGCGTCCCGGCCGTGCACCCGCGGCAGGGCCGGGAAGTTGAAGTGCTGCGGCGGCGACGGAATGGCCCACTCCAGGGTGGCGCCGTTCCACGGATCCGCCGGCGCCGGCGGCTGGTGGCTGCGCCAGGTCTTGAGGATGTTCCACATGAACACCAGCATGGCCAGGCCGAGCAGGAAGGCGCCGACCGTTTCCATCTTGTTGAGCAGCTCGAAGTTCGACTCCGCGCTGTAGGTGTACACCCGGCGCGGCATGCCGTTGAGCCCCACGATGTGCATCGGGAAGAAGGTCAGGTTGAACCCGATCATCATCAGCCAGAAGTGGAGCGTCCCGAGCCCCTCGTCCAGCATCTTGCCGGACATCTTGGGCCACCAGTAGTACGCCCCGCCGGTCAGCGCGAAGATGGCGCCGCCGAAGAGCACGTAGTGGAAGTGGGCCACGATGAAGTAGGTGTCGGTCTGCTGCAGGTCGGCGGGGGGCGAGGCGTGCATCACGCCGGAGAGGCCGCCCATGATGAACATGGCGATGAAGCCGAGGGCGAAGAGCATCGGGGTCTTGAACTCGAGCTTCCCGCCCCAGACGGTCCCGATCCAGTTGAAGATCTTCACCCCGGTCGGGATGGCGATGATCATGGTGGCCAGGGCGAAGAACGCGTCGGCGAACGGCCCCATGCCGGTGGAGAACATGTGGTGGGCCCACACCCCGAAGCCCACGAAGGCGATGAACGCGCCGCTGAAGACCATCGCCGCGTAGCCGAAGAGCGGCTTCCGGGAGAAGACCGGCAGGATCTCGGACACGATCCCGAAGGACGGCAGGATCAGGATGTACACCTCGGGGTGGCCGAACAGCCAGAAGAGGTGCTGCCAGAGGATCGGGTCGCCGCCGCCCGCGGGGACGAAGAAATGGGTGCCGAAGCTGCGGTCGATCATCAGCAGCACCAGCGCCACCGTGATGATCGGGAAGGAGAGCAGCAGCAGGATCTGGGTGATGAAGCTCATCCACACGAACATGGGCATGTGCATCATCCCCATGCCGGGCGCGCGGAGGTTGATCACGGTGACGAAGAAGTTGACCGCCGCCGCCAGCGACGCCACGCCCAGGATCTGCAGGCCCACGGTCCAGAAGTCGATGTTGAGCCCGGGGGAGTACTGGGCGGAGGTGAGGTTGGCGTAGCCGAACCAGCCTCCGTTGGGCGCGGCGCCGAAGAACCAGCTCGCGTTGATGATCAGGCCGCCCAGCAGGAACACCCAGTAGCTGAAGGCGTTGAGCCGGGGAAAGGCCACGTCCCGGGCCCCGAGCTGCAGCGGGATCATGTAGTTGAAGTACATGGCCGAGAGCGGCATCACCCCCAGGAAGATCATGGTGGTGCCGTGCATGGTGAAGAGCTGGTTGTACACCTCCGCGCTCACCAGCCGCCCGTCCGGCCCCCACAGCTGCATCCGGATGACCAGGGCCTCGAGGCCGCCCAGCAGGAAGAACAGGAACGCCGTGACCCCGTACATGATGCCGATGCGCTTGTGGTCCACCGTGGTGATCCAGCTCCAGATCCCGGTGGCCTCCTCATGATGCGCGGGGGCGTGTTCCAGTGCAGTCGTTGCCATGTGTGTGGGTCCTTACTGGTTTGCGCGCAGGTAGGCCACGATCGCCGCGGTCTCCTGGTCGGTCAACCCGAGGTTCGGCATCAGCACCCCCGTCTTCCACTCCTGAGGGTTCTTGATCCAGCGGGCCAGGTTCTCGTCCGTGTTCTCCAGCGTCCCCGCGGCGATGTGGCTCCGGCTCCCGACGTGGTGCAGGTTCGGGCCGATCAGCGGCAGCGCCGGGTACATCGCGTGGCAGCCGCCGCAGCCCTTGGCGGTGAACAGCCGCTGGCCCTCGCGCACCAGCGGGTTCGCGGTGGAATCGGCGGTGAAGTCCTTCGGGGGGGCGTTGAAGTTGGCGGCCCAGGCGTCGAACGCCTCGGGCGTCACCGAGACGATGCGATAGGCCATGCGGCCGTGCTGCACGCCGCAGAACTCCACGCACTGCGCCGGGAAGTTCCCCTCGACCTCCGCCTTGAACCAGAGGTTGTTGTAGCGCCCGGGGAAGACGTCCCGCTTGCCCGCGAACTGCGGCAGCCAGAAGCTGTGCAGCACGTCCGCCGTCGTCATCTCCAGCGACACCGTGCGCCCGCTCGGCACCACCAGCTCGCCGGCGGTGGTGATCCCGAGCTCCGGATAGCGGAACTCCCACCACCACTGGTGCCCGATCACCTCCACCTGCAGCGCGCCGGGGCCCGGCCGCTGGGACGTCTTGAAGATGGTCCGCACCGTCGGCACCGCGATCATCGCCAGGATGAACGCCGGGATGATGGTCCACACGATCTCGAGGGTCGTGTTGCCGTGGGTCTGGACCGGCTCCGCCGCGCCGGGCCGGTTGCGGAACTTCCAGATGGCGAAGAGCAGCGCCCCCTCCACCAGCACGAACACGATCGTGGCCCAGAGCAGCGTCTGGCGCATGAGCGTATCCGCCTCGCGCGCAAAGTCGGCGCGGGGGATCAGCGTCGTCTGGGGATACTGATCGGGGGCACAGCCCGCGGCCAGCATGGCCGCAGCAAGCAGGAGGACCGGAGCTCCGAGACGGAGCCTCCGGACGGGGGTCTGGGACATCAGCGCGCGCATCCTGTCGATCAACGGGGGGGACAGATGGGCATGAAAATGCCAGCGAGAGAATAGCGGCCAGCTACGGGAGAGTCAAGAAATCTGAGTAGAATACACGAGAATCCTCCGACACGGTGTAAACTCCAGCCGTACGGTCACCTGTCACATTACAGGACTAGGGCGCGTCAATGGCCCGATTGGAGAAATCAATGACCGCCGCCGAACGTGCCGCCCTCATTGCCCGCTATCGCAACGGCCCGGACCTCTTCGAAGCCGCCCTCGCCACCGTGCCCCCGGAGGCGCTCACCTGGCGGCCCCGGCCCGGCACCTGGTCAGCGCACGAGATCGTGGTCCACTGTGCCGACAGCGAGACCAACGCCCACATGCGCATCCGCTATCTCCTCGCCGAGCCCGATCCGCTGATCCTGGGCTACGACCAGGACCAGTGGGCGCGCACCCTCGATTACCATGCGCATCCCATCCCGCCGGCGCTCGCCACCATCCGGGCCGTGCGGGCCAACACGGTGCCCCTCCTCGAGCGGCTCACCGACGCCGCCTGGGCCCGCACCGGCCGGCACACGGAACACCCGACCTATGGCGCGGAACGCTGGCTCGAGGTGTACGCGGAGCACCTCGAGGTCCACGCCCGGCAGCTGGCGCGGAACGTGGAGGCGTGGCGGCGGCGGTAGGACGGCAGGACGGCCGACCGTAAGGGCGGGCCGTGTGCCCGCCCGTCCAACCCCGCCTACCGCACCTCCACATCGAACGCCACCGGCTCGCCCGGCACCTCGTAGCTGTAGTGCCACCACTCGAGGTCGTACTGCCGGAACCCCTCCGCTTCCATCACCCGCCGGAGCAGCTGGCGGTAGCGCAGGGTCCGTCCGGTGGCGTTGGCCCAGTGGGCATCCACCGAGAAGGTGTCGTAGGGCGTGCCCATGTCCACCTCCCGGCCCCCGACCGACCAGTCCACCAGGGTGAGGTCCACCGCCAGCCCCAGGTTGTGGCGGCTCCGGCTGGCGATGTACCCCTCCTCGATCAGGTGCATCCGCCCCGTCCGGCGTGCCCACTCCACCATGGCCAGCGTGGCGCGTACCGGCCGGTAGCCGTCGAATACCTTCAGCCCCATCCCGCCGCTCGCGAGTCTCCGTTGTACCCGGGCCAATGCGGCGGCCGCCTCTCGCCGGAGATAGATCCGGTTGGGGCCGTAGCCCGGCAGCGGCGCGCCGGTGAAGTTGTTGCTGGTGGCGTAGCGAGCCTCGATCGCGATGGTGGTGTCTCCCGCCCGGACATCGGCCAGGAGGGTGTCAGCCACCCCAGGCGGCGCGATCGCCGGGCCCGGATCCACCACCTGCGCTGCGACCCCCAGCATGGGGGCCAGCAGCAGTGCCAGCGTCAGGCCCAACACCTGTCCCGTTCGAGTCTGCAACGCGATCCCCCCGGGCCGGCGGCCCGATCAATCACCGTAAGATCTTGCACCACAAGGTATTAGCATGCACGCTATAGCCACATGCTGCGGCCGTCGGTATAATAGTAAAGGAATTAGAACCTCAAACGCCCCGGGCGAGCTTCGGCTCTGGCCCGGGCCGTTTCCTTTTTTTCCGGAAGACCCATGATTCGCGAGATGCGGGCCAAGCTCGGCGCCGAAATCGAACAGCTGAGCCATGAACTCAACATCCTGATTCCCCAGGCTATCGCCCAGGCGGTGGAACTGGGGGACCTCCGGGAGAATTCCGAGTACAAGGCCGCCCTTGAACGGCAGCAGTTCGTCCAGGCCCGGCTGGGCCAGTTGCACCAGCGCCTGGCCCAGGTGAGCCAGCTGTCCACCACCGAAACTCCTGCCGGGCAGGTCGGGCTGGGGTCGAGCGTGAAGGTGCTCGACCTGGTGACCAGGGACGAGGAGACGTTCATGGTTGTCCTGGCGGAGATGATGGACATCGAGGCCGGGCATATCTCGCTGGCCTCGCCGCTGGGCCGGGCGCTCAAGGGACGCAAGGTCGGGGACGAGATCGACCTCAACCTGCCGCACGGGAAGCGGAGCCTCCGCGTTCTCGAAATCACGCCGAGCTGAGCGCCCCTGTGGACTTCCCCCGCAAGCAGCTCATCCTGGTCGGGGACCGGGTGCTGATCACCCCGGAAGAGGGGGAAGACCGCACTCGGGTGGGGCTGTACCTGCCACCGACCGCGCTCGAGGCGCAGCAGATCCAGAGCGGGCTGGTGATCGCGGTGGGCCCCGGGGACCCGGCCCCCGATTTCTCCGCCTCGGTGGACGATGAGCCCTGGAAGGTCGGCGGCCAGCAGCTCCGCTGGCGCCCGATGCAGGCCCGGGTGGGGGACCACGCCATCTTCTTCCGCAAGGCGGCGGTGGAGATCACCTTCGAGGAGAAGAAGTACCTGGTGGTGCCCCAGGGGGCGATCCTCGCCCTGGTGCGCGAGGACCTGCCGATCTAACCACTCCCGGCCCCGCCACGTCCCACTTCCCACTTCCCTCTTCCCTCCTTTACACTTCTCCTCAACCCCATCCGCCCGGCGCCCGGTACCTTCCCATGCCGCTCACCCGCTTCCCCGATCACGAAGACAAGCGGGTCTTCCTGTCCACCATCCCCGCCCTGAACCTGCCCCCCGCCCCGGCCGCCTTCACCGACCGGCCAGCGGTGGCGGTCCTGTGGCTCGAGGAGGGTGCCCAAGCCTCCCAGGAGCTGTCCCAGGAGTTCGCCATGGCGGTGATCGAGAAGGGCGGCCTCGCAATCGTGCTCGGCGGCGGCGCCGCCGAGGCGGCGGCCCCGGTGTTCGATGAGGCGGCGGCAGAGACCGTGCATGCCGAGCGGGAGGACGAGGCGGTCGGGATCTGGACCGACCCCGAGGCGTCGATCGAGGACCTGCTCTTCCTCGCGGCTGAGGAGGCCATGCCTCCGGATGCCTTCGCCGACCAGCCCTGGGACATCGTGGTCTGGGCCCGGAGCGGGGATCCATCCATCCCGAAGCTCCGTGCGGCGCTCAACCGGCTCAGCGCCATCGTGGACGAGCGCTATGAGCTGGGCGGCGAGGACGAGGGCTAGCCATGGGCTGGCTCCGACCGGGGACCGGGCGGCCGGGGCGCGCCCCCTTGAGCGAGGGGGCACGAAGCCTGCGAACTGTCACCTGGGTGGTGCTGCTGCTGGGGCTCGTGGTCCTCGGGACGATCTGGATGGCCGTGCGAGGCATGCTGCCACGGGAGTCCCTGGGGAGCCTGCTCACGATCTTCTTCGCCCTGATGACTGGTGCCGCCCTGCTGGGCGCCAAGTGCCGGCGTCAGGCGGTCGCGGACCGGGAGCGGGAGAGCCGGAGCGCCATGATCATCCTCATCGCCGCCCAGCTGGGGCGGCAGGATGACGGCACGCTGTCCCGGATCGCCGGGAAGGGTGGGCCCGCCGGCGAGGCGGCGGCCATGGTGCTCGCCGCGCGGCGCGAGCCCCGGAAGTCGGTGGGCACCCCGGCCGCGTGGACCTAGGCGGCCGCTCCGATGCGCCGCCTCCCTGGCCTCTTCCTCCGCGCCCTCCGGCTCCGCTGCCCTTCCTGCGGGGGCGGGCCGGTGTTCGTGACCTGGGTCCGGATGTGCCCCAGCTGCCCCAGCTGCGGCATCAACTTCGATCGGGAGCCGCAGGGGGGCTACTGGGTCGGCTCGAACACCATCAACCTCTTCGTCACCGAGGCGGTGTTCGCGGGAGCCTTCGTGGGAACGCTGGTCCTGACCTGGCCCACCCCGCCGTGGGACGCGATGCTCTGGGGCGGGATGGTGCTCATGCTGCT
>JAEUJI010000079.1 GCA_016794805.1 Gemmatimonadota bacterium | reverse complement strand
GTGGAGCGGGCTCTGTGGGCGCATGTCGGAGGAAAGGCCGGGGTGTAGCTCGGCGGCGCGGAAACGCAGGGGAGTCGGCGCTGCCGCGTGCTCGCGTCGGAGGGTGGCCGCACTTCGCTCGGCGCTCCCGCCTTGTCGCTTCGGCGCGGAGCCGCAGAGGATTGGCGAGCCCGCTTAGCGGCTCGCGCGCCGCCGCTCCCAGGCAGGAGCGCCTCACTACGCGGCCCGAACCGCCCAACCGCCTAACCGCCCAACCGCCCTAATCCCCCCCCACCACCTGAAACGGCGCCCAGAACCGCGGCGCCTCGAACCCCGGCGTCCGGTGGACCTCGTCCTGCGCCCGGCGGAGCGCCTCCGCCTTTGAGGGCCGGTCGCGGTCCCCGAGCCAGTGCTCGTAGAAGCGCCGCATCAGGAGCGCGGTGGCGGCGTCCGACACGCTCCACAGGCTCACCAGCAGGCTCCGCGCCCCGCGCGCCAGGAAGGCGCGCTGCAGCCCCACCGTCCCCTCCGCCTTCCTGAGACTCCCGAGCCCGGTCTGGCAGGCGATCAGCACCACCAGCTCCGCCGAGAGGGTAAGCGCGGGGTCGTCGAGGATCTCACCCACCGTGAGCAGTCCCTCGTCCAACGAATCGGGGGCGAGCGCCACGAAGCTCCGCCGCGCCTGTCCGCCGGCGGCATAGGCGTAGCCGTGGGTGGCCAGGTGAATGAGCGGCGCCCGCGCCATCCTGCGGCGCACCTCCCGCTCGGTGGCGAGGTCGCCGGACAGGGCGCTGGCGCCGAGCCGCCGCGCCACCGCCTCCCCCTCCTCCCGGGCGGCGGGGAGCTGGAGCAGCGGGGCCACGCTGCCGTCGGCGCGGACGATGGAGGGCATCTTCGGGTCGCCGACGACGAGCGCCTGCCGCAGCCGCGCGGCCCGGGGCCCGGCACCGAGTACCGGCCGGCGCTCCACCTCCACCAGGCTGGCGATCGAGGGCGCATAGCGGAGCGCGCGCACCAGCCCCAGCGTGGTCGAGTCGCCCACCGGCAGCGCGCCGAAGGGGATCACCGAGAGCACGCCGTGCGGCACCAGGACCAGTTCGCCGCGACCGGCGCCCGCGTTCCGCAGTTCCTCCGGCAGCACCAGTGCCGCGAGCGCACGCCCGATCGCGGTCGCGTCGCCCGTCCCGGCACTCGCCGCCCCCGCCACGCCGATCCGAAGCACATCCTCCACCCCGGCGCCATCGTCTCCGGCAAGGCGGCTCCCGAGCTCCACCTGGTCCACGCCGAGGGCGGCGCGCCAGCGCGCGGCCAGGCGGGCGAGCGTATCGGCGGGGACCGCGACCGGGTGCAGGGTGAGCCGCACCCGCCCCGCGATGGGGCGCGCGTACCAGATGAGCAGCGTGTCGTCGGTGACCAGATAGGACAGCACCCCCGCCCCGCTCGCGGTGGCCGCCCGCAGCAGCCGCCGACCCTCGGCGACGAGGTCGGCGCCGGCGCGGGCGGTGTGCGACGTACCACGCATCAGGTCGAGCAGCGCCTGCGCGCGGCCGCGCTCCGCCGCCGCCAGCGCGCCGTAGGCGGCCCGCTCGGGGTCGGTGGCGGCGCCGTACTGCAGCCACGCCAGCTCCCACTCGCCAGCGGGGAGCGTGGCGATGTCCTGGACCCCCAGGCGGTACTCGTCGCCACCGGCCCGGGCGCGCACCTGCGCGCGCAGCGCCGCGGCGGTGTCGAGCGCCGCCAGCGCGCCGGGCAGGTCGGGCTCGGGCAGCCGCCGCAGGGTATAGGCCAGGCTGCCGAGGACGCTGGCCCCGGTCTCGATCGCGCCCCGGCTCCGCTGGATGGCGGCCGCCTCTCGGAGCGCCGCGAGTCCCGCGGCGTGATCGCCCCGCCGGGCCTCCAGCCGGCCCACCGCGGCGAGGCTGCGCACCCGGTCGGTGGTGCGACCGGTCGCCACGGCCAGCGCCAGGGCGCGGCGGTGCCAGGCCAGGGCGGAGTCGGCCGCACCGATCCGGTCGAAGAGGGTGGCGATATCGCTCAGCGTGGAGGGAGTGGTCCACTCCTTCCCCCCGCGGCGATAGCTCTCGAGGGCCGCCCGAAAGGAGGTGTCGGCGCCGGCGGCGTCGCCCGCCTCCCACCGGAGGAGGCCGATCCGGTCGAGCGACTCGGACTCGGCGAGCGCATCGCCGGTGGGATCGGAGGTGGTGTTGGCCCGGCGCCATTGGGCGGCGGCCCGCCGGAGCTCGTGGTAGGCGAGCGCCGAATCGCGGCTGCCGAGCCCCTCGAAGTCGTAGGCGAGCTCCCGGAGGGCGATCAGCTCCCCGGCGGTGCCTTCCGGAGCCATGCCCCGCTGGGTCCGGTGGTAGGCGAGGGCGGAATCGAACTGCCCCATCTGCCGGAACACCGCGCCGAGATGCCCGGTGGCCCGCGCCGCCTCGGCGCGGTAGAGGTCACCCGCCCGGGCCCAGTGCCGCACCGAGGCGTAGTGATGCACCAAGGCGGAGTCGTAGCGGCCGGTCAGGGCAAAGCCGGTGCCCCGGGTCCCGTGCAGGGTGGCGAGGAGCCGGGGCTCGGCGTCGGGCGGCGCGATGCGGAGCCCGGAGTCGCCGGCGGCGATCGCGGCCTCGAACTCCGCCTGCTCGAAGTAGATGCTGCCCAGGGTCATCCAGAGGAGCGCCTCCTCGCCAGGCACGCCCAGGCGCCGCCACTCCGCCTGGAGCCACCGGCCCTGGGCAAGCGCGGAGTCCAGCCGGCCCCGCTCGCGGTGCAGCATCACCACCCGGAGCAGCGCGATGTTGCGGAGGCCCACGGAGCCCATCGCCGCGAAGCCGCGCGCCGCCT
>JAEUJI010000372.1 GCA_016794805.1 Gemmatimonadota bacterium | reverse complement strand
GATCATCCCTTCGATCCCGCGCACCCCGAAGCCGCCCGGCACCAGCAGCCCGTCGTAGTCGCCCAGCAGGCGGCCCGCGGCCTCCTGGCTGGTGAACTGGTCGCTGGAGAGCCAGTCGATCTGCACCCCGGCGTCGCTCGCGATGCCGCCGTGGATCAGCGCCTCCTGCACCGACTTGTAGGCGTCGTGCAGGTCGGTGTACTTGCCCACCACCGCGATGCGGACCGCGTGCTTGGGGTGCAGGATCTTCTCGACCATCGCCTTCCAGCTGTCGAGGTCCGGCTCCTTCGTCTCCAGCCGCAGCCGCTCGCACACCACCCGGTCGAAACCCTGCGCCCGGAACCGGAGGGGGATCTCGTAGATGGACTTGCAGTCGGGGCTCTCGATGACGCAGTCGAAGTCCACGTTGCAGAACCCGGCGATCTTGCGCTTGATCTCGGGGCTGATCGGCTGCTCGCTCCGGCAGACCAGCATGTCGGGCTGGATCCCGATCTGCATGAGGTCCCGCACCGAGTGCTGGGTGGGCTTGGTCTTGAGCTCGCCGGCCGCCGCGATGTAGGGGACCAGGGTGAGGTGGATGAAGAGCGCGTTGTCCCGCCCGACCTCCTGGCGGAACTGGCGGATCGCTTCGAGGAAGGGCAGCGATTCGATGTCACCCACCGTGCCGCCGATCTCCGTGATCACGACGTCATGCCCCGGCGCGGTGCGCCGGATGGCGTTCTTGATCTCGTCGGTGATATGGGGGATGACCTGCACGGTGGAGCCGAGGTACTCGCCGCGCCGCTCCTTGCCGATGACGTTCTGGTAGATGCGGCCGGTGGTGATGTTGTTCTGCTGCGACAGACTTCGGTCGATGAAGCGCTCGTAGTGGCCCAGGTCGAGGTCAGTCTCGGCGCCGTCGTCCGTGACGTAGACCTCGCCGTGCTGGAACGGCGACATCGTGCCCGGATCCACGTTGATGTAGGGGTCGAACTTCTGCATGGTGACGGTGAGGCCCCGTTCCACCAGGAGCCGGCCCAGCGAGGCGGCGGCGATCCCCTTGCCGAGCGACGACACCACGCCGCCGGTGACGAAGATGTACTTGGTCGTATTGACGCCGGTGGTCATCCGTGTTCCTCCTGAGCGAGCCAGTACGCCTCTGCGCGGCGCAGGTCTTCCGGGGTATCCACGCCGGGCCGCGCGGCCTCGTCCAGCCGCGCGACACCGACACTCATGCCATGATGCAGGGCACGCAGCTGCTCCAGCCGCTCCGCTTCCTCCGCCGGGGACGGTCCCAGCCCGGCCCAGCGGGCGAGCGCTTCCCGGGAGTAGGCGTAGACCCCGACGTGCTGCCAGTACAGGTCGCCGGCGGGGGTGCCGGCATCCCGGCGCCAGGGAATCGCCGCCCGCGAGAAATAGAGCGCCCGGCCCCGCGCGTCGGTCACCACCTTCACCCTGGAGACATCGTGGGCATCCTCGGCGGCCAGCGGCGCCGCCGCGGTGCCCACGTCATCGCCGTCGTTCATGACCCGATCGAGGGCACCCCGCAGCGCCGAGGACGGCAGGAAGGGCTCGTCCCCCTGGATGTTCACGACGACGTCATGCCCCGCGAACTCCGGCCGCGCCGCCACCTCGGCCACCCGGTCGGTGCCGCTCCGGTGGTCCGGATCGGTCATGATGGCGCGGGTGCCGGCCAGCTCCACGACCCGGGCCACCATGGTGGAATCGGTCGCCACCACGAGGTCATTCACCAACCCGAGCCGCTGCACCCGGTCAATCACTCGGGTCACCAGGGGCTCGCCGGCCAGGGGCTGGAGCGGTTTATGGGGGATGCGGGTCGAGCCGAGACGGGCCGGGATAACACCTAGGACGCGCATTTCCGAACGTAATAAAGCCGCCCGGTCCTGTCAAAAGTCGTGCCGGGCGGCTGGAGGGGTCGGCGGATAGCCCCTAGCTGATTATCCGTCAAGTGGTTAGGCGATGGCGGCCGCCCGGTCCGTACGCCACGCCGCCGCCAGCCGGAGGAAGTTGGCGAGGAGCCCCTTCCCCCCCTCCGTCGCGATGGACTCGGGGTGGAACTGCACCCCGTACAGGGGGTGCTCCCGGTGCTGCATGGCCATGATCTCCTGGCCCCGGGGCCGGTCCGAGGACCAGGCCGTCACTTCGAGCAC
>JAEUJI010000362.1 GCA_016794805.1 Gemmatimonadota bacterium | reverse complement strand
TTGCCCTGCGCCGCAGGATCGTGCCCCGCGACGAGGGGCGCGCCGAGCGCCAGCGCGGCCATGAGGCCGAGCACCAGCAGCCCCGCCCAGGCCCGCCGGTCAGCCCGCATGGCGCACCCGGGGATCCACCCAGCCGCGGAGCAGGTCGGCCAGGAGGTTGCCCGCCACCACCAGCAGCGCGCTCACCGTGGCGCCGGCCATGACCACCGGGTAATCCCGTCCCTGCACGGCGGTGATGAGCACCCGCCCGACACCCGGCCAGGCGAAGATCCCCTCGACGAAGACCGCCCCGGAGAAGAGGGCGGGGAGGGAGAGACCGAGCAGGGTGACCACCGGTCCGAGCGCATTGCGGAGCAGGTGGCGCCGGATGAGGGTCCGGTCCCGGAGGCCGCGGGCCTCCGCCGCGAGGAGGAACGGCTCTCCCTGGACATCCAGCAGCGCGCCCCGGACAAAGCGCGCCGCGCCTCCTACTCCGATCAGCGTGAGCGTGATAAGCGGCAGCGCCAGGTGCCTGAGCCGGTCCACGAAGGCGGCGCCGGTGCCCAGGAACTCCGCGTCGAGGCCGGCGGCGCCGAAGGCGGGCAGCACCCGCAGGTGATAGGCGGCGATCCAGACCAGGATGAGCCCGAGCCAGTACCCCGGCATGGCGAAGAGGGTGACGCTGCCGAGGGTCAGCGCGGTATCCACCCGGCCCCCGCGCCGCACCTGCACCAGCCCGAGCAGGATCCCGAACAGGTAGCTCCCGCCGAGGGAGAGCAGGACCAGCAGCGCCGTGGCGGGCCAGGCTTCGGCCAGGATCTCCGCCACCGGCCGCCCGGTGGCGATGCTCCGGCCCCAGTCCCCCCGGGCCGCCCGCCCCAGCCATTCCACGAACTGCACCGGCCACGGCTGGTCGAGCCCCAGCGCCACGCGGGTGGCGGCGAGCTGCTCGGCGGTGGCGGCGGGGCCGCTCAGGTGGACGGCGGGATCGCCCGGGGCCAGGTGGAGCAGGAGAAAGGTGAGGGTGACGACCCCGAGGACCACGAGGCCGCCGGTGGCGAGCCGGCGCGCGAGCTGGGCGAGCATGCGGCGGAATGTGGCCCGGGGCGGGGCCCCTCGCCAGCGGGCGCGGGCGGTTGGCATTCCGCCCCGCGGTGGCGCACCTTTCCGGCATGCCCCGCCGGGTTGCCCCGCTCCTGTTCATGGTGCTCGCCTGTGCCCCCGTCGCCGCCCGGCGCGGGGACACGGTGCTGTTCGCCTCGGGCGCGGACCTGCAGAGCATCAACCCGCTCTTCACCGTGCATCCGCTGGCGCGGCAGGTGCAGCGCTACGTGCTGTTCACCACCCTCGTCCGCCGTGACTCGGCGCTGGGCGTCGAGCCCTACCTGGCGCGCCGCTGGTCCTGGTCCGCCGATGGGCGCGAGCTGCGCCTGACCCTGAGCGGCGCGCTGCGCTGGCACGACGGCGTCCCCACCACCGCCGCCGACGCGGCGTGGACCCTCACCCTGGCCGCGGACCCGCGGATCTCTTATCCGCGGCGGAACGATCTGGCCACCCTGCGCCAAGCCAGCGCCCCCGACGACACCACGCTGCTGCTCTCCTTTACCGCCCCGCCGGGCGAAGTCCCCGACGTCCTCACCGATCTCGCGATCCTGCCGCGCCACCTGCTCGATACCATCCCGCCGGAGCGGCTGCGGCAGAGCGCCTGGCATGACCACCCGGTGGGGAACGGACCCTTCCGGTTCGTGGCCCACGAGCCCAACCGGCGCTGGGTGTTCGAGCGCAACGACGGATTCCCCGCCGAACTGGGCGGCCCGCCGGCGCTGGCCCGGCTGGTGATCGCGGTGGTGGACGAGCCGATGACCAAGCTCGCGGCGCTCACCTCGGGGGAGCTCGACTTCGCCGGGATCCAGCCGGCGCACGCATCGTTCGTGGCGGAGGATCCGCGGCTCCTCGTCCGGGACTACCCGCTGCTCTTCACCACCGGCATCGTCTTCAATGCCCGCGCGGGGCTGTTCCGCGATCCCGCGGCGCGGCGTCGAATCTCCGCCGCGCTGGACCGGCAGGCGCTGGTGGACGGCTTTGCCTGGGGCTACGGCACCCCCGCCGACGGGCCGCTCCCGCCCGAGCTCGGCGGGCTCGCGGCGGTGCCGGATGCGCCTGACACCGCCGCCGCGCGGGCGCCGATCCGGTTCGAGCTGCTCACCGTCGGGTCGGGAGAGGCGGCGCTCGAACAGATGATCCAGGCGCAACTCGGGCGCGCGGGCATCACGGTCACGATCCGCCAGCTCGAGCTCTCCGCCTTCCTCGACCGGGTCTACGGCCCGCGGCCGGAGTTCGAGGCCGCGCTGCTCGGCACGCCGGGAGATCTCGGACTCGGCTACCTCCTGCCGCTGGCCCGGCTCTCGGGGCTCGAGGCGCCGCCGGAGCGGGCCGCGCTGCTCCGCTTCTTCGCCGATTCGATGCCGGTGGCGTTCGTGTATCACGCGCGGGGGCTGCAGGGGGTGAATCGGCGGGTGCATGGCGTGGACCTTGGTCTCCGCGGTGAACTGGCCAGCGTGAGCCGGTGGACGGTGACCCCGTGACCGCCACCCCGCCGCGGGCGCTCGCCCCCAAGGTCACGGCCACGGCGCCGGTGCGGCTCGACTTCGCCGGCGGGTGGACCGACGTGCCCCCCTTCTCCGAGCGGGAGGGGGGCGCGGTGGTCAACGCGGCGATCGACCTCCGGGTGGAGGCGGA
>JAEUJI010000333.1 GCA_016794805.1 Gemmatimonadota bacterium | reverse complement strand
CCAGCCGATGATCTGGCGCGCGAACCCCTCGACGGAACTGAGGGGAACGGGAGATGCCGCCGGACGGGGGGTCGGGTGAAGTTGCGCCTGGCCAGCACCAGCCGCCGGACGGGGGGTCGGGTGAGGGGGCGCTTGGCCACCGCACGCCCCCGAACCCGACCCCCCGTCAGGCAGCGACAACTCCCCGCCGCGCACGCGACGAAACCGTGCCACCGCGGCCTCGACCATTTCTCCCGGATGCAGCAGCCCCACATTCATCGCCGGGCTGAGCCGGGAATGGTACAGGTACGTCTCGCCGGACAGCATCGCGTCTTCGTAGGGCCCGAAGTCCGCGAGACGATGATCGAGGAAATCCTCCAGCGCCTCGAGCGCCTGGGCTCGCGTCACCGGCAGATCGAATCCGGCAACGCTGCCCCACTGTCCGGCTCGCCCCACCTCCTCCATCACCTCTCGCGTCATCCCGTCCGGCTCGAACCCAATCGGCGCCGGCGGCAGCCCGCGCTTGCGCAACGCCTTGGCGGTCGCGCGGTTCTCCCGGTCGAGATTCCACTCGCCGCCCACCGGCTGCCCCTTCTCCATCAGCACGCCGAGCCGCTTCCGCTGCCAGCGGTAGAAATCCTCCATCCGGAGCAGCTTCCGCCCCTTGGCCCACGTCTGAAAGTCCGATCGGGAAGTCAGGAACCTCCGGTCCGGCAGGATCTCGATCGGGGCAGGGGAGCGCAGCGACCGGCCGATCCCCCACTCCGCCGCCTCCTGCGCATACACCACCGCCGGCCCGAACTCCGCGACGTGGGCCCCGATCCCCTCCGCATAACTCGCTGCCACCCGGTGATCCACCTCGTACCCCGCCGCCCGCAGCTGCGCCACGAAGTGCCGGAGCGCCGACAGCTCCAGCACCAGCTTCCAGCGATGCCAGGGGAGCGCCGCGTTCCGGCCGCTGCTCTCGATCAGCAGCACTCGACCCGCGTCAGGAGTCGGCGGCAGATGGGCCGTGGCGGTGGAGAGTTCCCACGGTCCCACGAACCAGGCAGGGCGTGACATGGGCGGTGAATCTATCGGGCGGGGCGGCGCGGCGGCCGATTTCTGCGGGAAGGTTATCCAGGGGGAAACGGGGAAACGGGGAAACGGGGAAGCGGGGAAGCGGGGAAGCGGGGAAACGGGCGACGGGGCCGCGGGGGAGCCGCGGAGGGTGCGCCGCTCGGGGATCTACGCGATCCTGTGCGGCCACCCTCCGGGGCGACAACGCGGCTCCGTCGCCCCAATCACTACCGTCGCTACCGTCGTTACCGTCGCTACCGTCGTTACCGTCGCTACCGTCGCTACCGTCGTTACCGTCGCTACCGTCGCTACCTCCTACTTCGCCGGATACCCCTCGGCCTGCTTCACTTCCTCGATCTGCTGCACATGCCGCCGGGTGTGCGCGGCCATGAACACCAGCCACTGCACCCCGTCCATCGGGCCGAGCGCGGGGTGCGGCAGCCGGTGCCAGCGGAGCGCGTCCTGGGTCCCGTGCACGTAATGCAGCGTCGTGGTGTGGTTGGCCAGCTGCGCCGCCACCAGGGCGTCGGTCGTGGCCCAGGTGCCGCTCGGCACGAACCCCTCCGGCGCGTTGAACTTCGCCGACCGGTCCGCCATCAGCGTCCGGTAGCGCCCCTCCGCCGCGGCGGCGTCGGCGGCCGGCTCCGTCTCCGGCGTGGCCAGCAGCGGCCCCCGCACCTGCCCGCCGATCGCCTGCTCCACCAGGGCGATATGCTCCGCCACCTCGGCGATGGACCAGCGGGTCGGCGCCGGCTTGAAGCGCCACTGCGCCTCGGTGAGCCCGCGGGTCGCGGCGGTGAATTCCTGCTGGGCGGTGGTGAGGTCCCGCACCAGCATGGCCCGCTCATCGGGGGTGATCGGCCCCGGCGGCGCGGCGGTCGGTGCGGCGAGGGGAAGAACCAGCGCCGCAAGGGCGGCAAGCGACAGCGTACGCATCAGTGCCTCAGGTTGAGGGGAGGATTGTACCCTAGAAGGTGGGGCCGCCGGACGGTAGGGGCGGGCCGGAAGCCGCGAGGGGTCGGTGCTGCCGCTGCTCGCAGTAGCGGGTGGCCGCACAGGAAAGGTGAACCCGCTTAGCGGCGCACCCGCCACTGCTCCGCTGCGTCAGCGCCTCCCTGCGCGGCACTCACCGTCGTTACCGTCGCTACCGTCGTTACCGTCGTTACCGTTGCTACCGTCGTTACCGTCGTTACCGTCGCCCCCTCGTCCCTACGCCGCCCGTGCTGCCCGTGCCAGCGCCCGGATCATCCCGCCGAAGAGATACTGGTGCAGCGGCCAGAGACTGTACCAGTACAGCTTCCCGAGCAGCCCCGCCGGGTCGAAGATCGCGGTCTGGTGAATGATGCTCCGGTCGGCGTGCGGCTCGACCTCGAATTGCAGCCACGCCCGGCCCGGCATCCGCATCTCCGCCGCGAGCCGCAGCAGGTGATCGGGCTCCACGCTCTCCACCCGCCAGAAGTCGAGGGTGTCCCCGGGGCGCACCTGCTCCGGGTCGCGCCGCCCGCGCCGGAGCCCCGGCCCGCCGGCGACCAGGTCCACGAGCCCCCGCAGCCGCCAGAGGAACTCGGCGTGGTACCAGCCGGTATTGCCACCGATCCGGCGGATCGGCCGGAACGCCTGCGCCGGTGTGCATGCCACCTCGATCCGCCGCGCGTCCACCAGCCGCGCCCCGAACGGCCGCCCGCCCCAGCTCGCCTTGCGGCCCGCCACCGAGAGCGCGTCCGACCAGCGGGTGGCGGCGAACTCCCGGTCCTCGTTGGCCAGGGCCCGCGCCATCGCCTGCCGCATGCCGAGCGGCCGGACCGTGAAGGTGCGGAGCGCGCGGTCGTCCCGGACGATGGTCTCGTTCTTGAGCCCGTCCACCATGGCGCGGCCGACGCGGGCGTACACCGGCGTCACCAGCCCCAGCCAGAGGCTCGAGAGCCGGGGGGTGAGCACCGGCACCGAAATGAAGAAGCGCCGCAGTCCCCGCTGCCGGGCGTATTCCCGCATCAGCTCGCCGTAGGACACCTGGTCCTTTCCGCCGATCTCGTACACCGCGCTTTCGTCGCCTGGGAGCGCCAGCGCCTCGCGCAGGTAGGCGATCACGTCCTCGATCCCGATCGGCTGGGTGGGGGTGGCCACCCAGCGGGGGGTGATCATGACCGGCAGCGTCTCCACCAGCGCCCGGATCATCTCGAACGACGCGCTGCCCGAGCCGAGGATGATCGCGGCCCGGAGCTCGATCGTGGGCACGCCCGAGTCGCGCAGGATGCGGCCGACTTCATGGCGGCTGTCGAGGTGGGAGGAGAGATCGTCCCCGCCGCCGAGCCCGCCGAGGTAGATGAGGCGCCGGACGCCGGCGGCGCGGGCCGCGGCGGCGAAGTTGCGGGCGCCGATGCGGTCCGCTTCCTCGAAGGAGCCGGCCGATTCCATCGAGTGCACCAGGTAGACGGCGCAGTCCACGTCGGCCAGCGCGGTGGCGAGGGAGGCGGGGTCCTGCACGTCGCCCGCGACCACCTCGGTGCCGGGCCGCACCCGCGCCCGGAGCTGGTCGGGGCGGCGGGCCAGGCAGCGGACCGTCCGTCCCTCCTGCTCCAGCACCTCCAGCAGCCGGCCGCCGACGTACCCGGTGGCGCCCGCGAGCAGGATCCGTCCGCCGCTCATTCCGACGCCGCCAGCGCCGCGAGCGCGCTCCGCAGGTCGGTCAGCTGGGAGACGATCTCGCCATCCGCCGCCTCGATCTCTGCGCGGTAGGACTCCGCCGCGGCTCCCCCGACCAGCAGCGGCAGCTCCGCCGGCAGCGCCCGCCGCAAGGCGGCGAGCTCGCCGCCGAGCGATGCGTCGCCGGTCGGGTGAATCAGGCTGAGCGCCACCGCCTGGGCCCGGGTGCGTTGCGCGGTCGCGGCGATCTCCGCCACCGGCAGGTCGGCCCCCAGGTACACCACCCGCCACCCTTCCGCCGCGGCGGTGGCGGCCACCAGCAGCGCGCCCCCCTCATGGACCTGGTTGGGCGGGGTGGCGACGATGACGGAGGGGCCGCGCGTCCCGGCCTCGGTCGTCTCCCGCACCCAGCCCAGCACCTGGCGGAACACCGCCGTGGCCAGGTGCTCGTGCGCGATGCCCATGGCCCCGCTCCGCCACCGCTGCCCGACCTCGATCAGCACCGGCGTCACCACCCGGTCGAGGAAGGGGTGCACCCCGAGCGCCACGACTCCCCGTTCGAGTTGCCGGCGGAGCGAGACGCCATCCAGCGCCTCGATGGCCCGGAGCGCCGACTCCCGCCACCGCGCCGCCTCTCCCTCTCCTTCTGCGGCGCCCTCCCCGACGCGCTCCGCCTGGTCGGCGCGGGCCAGCCGGGCCAGCTCCTCGCGGGGCAGCTGGGCCAGCTGCCCGATGGCGCCGCCGTGACTGGTCAGCTGCCGGAGCAGCGTCAGCCGCTCGATGTCGGCGTCGGAGTAGAGCCGCTGCCCCCCGTCGCTCCGGGCGGGGCTCACCACCTGATGGCGCCGCTCCCAGGCCCGGAGCACATGGGTGGAGAGGCCGGAACGCTGGGCTACCACCCGGACGGGGTGCCGGGGCAGGTCGTTGGGGGGTGCTGGTTCTGTGGCAGGCATGGCCAAGAATACGCCAATGTCTAAGTTATGTCAAGCAATACACCTAGACGGAAGCTTGACAACCGGCGACAAAGCCAATACATTCTTCGACGCAACTTAGACACACAACGATCACCACTTGGAGTCCAATCATGCTGAAGCTGAACCTCCGCGCCGCCGTCCCGGCCGCGCTGACCGTTGCCGCCCTGCTGGCCCTGCCGGTCGCCGGCGCCCTCCGGGCGCAGGGTGCGGCGGCCCAGCCGGCCGCGACCGCCAACATCGTGGAGACCGCCGTGGCGGCGGGGCAGTTCAAGACCCTGGCGGCGGCGCTGCAGGCGGCCGACCTGGTCACCACCCTCTCCGGCACCGGTCCCTTCACCGTCTTCGCGCCGACCGATGCCGCCTTCGGCAAGCTGCCCGAGGGCACCGTCGCCGGGCTGCTCAAGGACAAGCCCAAGCTCACCGCCATCCTGACCTACCACGTGGTGCCGGGGATCATCACCGCCCAGGACCTGAAGGCCCGGGCGGATGCCAATGGCTACGTCACCCTCAAGACGGTCCAGGGGTCGAACCTCCGCATCCACCTGGCCGGCTCCATGGTCCATGTGGGTGACAAGAACGCCAACGTCACCGCCGCGGATGTCCGCGCCAGCAACGGCATCATCCACGTGATTGACACGGTCGTCCTGCCCGCGATGTAGTGCCCGCCGCGCCGCCGGGGCCACGGCCCCGGCGCCGCACGGCGGTTCCCTATTCCAAACGACCCTGAGTGGGAGTGCTGAACAATGAACAACAGGTATCTGGCCGCGGGCCTCGCGGCACTGGTGCTGGGGACGGCGGCCTGCAGCGATGACGACGGCAACGGCCCCGGCCCCCGGGCGCAGGTGCGGGTGGTGCACGCCTCCCCCGACGCCCCCGCCGTGGACGTCCTGGTGGACAACAAGTCGGTGCTGACGGGGGTGGCCTACAAGGGCTTCTCCGGCTTCCTCAGCGTGGCCGCCGGCAGCCGCAACATCAAGGTGAACGCCGCCGGCTCCAGCACCACCGTGATCAACGCCACGCTGCCCCTGGCCGCCGACAGCGCCTACACCGTGATCGCCACCGACCTGGTCGCGAGCATCACGCCGCTGGTGCTGACCGACGACCTCTCCGATCCCGCGGCGGGCAACTTCAAGCTCCGCCTGGTGCACGGCGCCCCGAACGTGGGCCTGGTGGACATCTACATCACCGCGCCCGGCGCCGACATCAGCGGCGTCAGCCCCGACCTCGCCGGCGTCGATTTCCAGGTCGCCAGCGGGTATATCGAGGCGCCGGCGGGCCAGTACC
>JAEUJI010000209.1 GCA_016794805.1 Gemmatimonadota bacterium | reverse complement strand
GCCCGGCGGCGCTCGAAGTGCCCGGTCAGCAGGATGATCGGCAGCCCCGCGAGCATGAGGGCGATGGCGCCGTAGAACACCCAGTCGGGGAGGCCCAGCGCCCGCACCAGCAGGAAGGCCACGCCGATGACCAGCAGGGAGGCAATCGCGAAGAGCACCCCCACCCGGAGCGGGTGGCTCTTGCGGATGGCTTCCTCGGTCCCGCTGGAGACGGCCGGGGCGGTGCCGGTCGGGGTGAGGCCGCCGGTGGATGGTGTGGCGACGACCTCGAGTTGTGCCAGGAACTCCGCGGCGCTCTGCCAGCGGTCGGCGGGGCGCTTCTCCAGGCAGCGCATCAGGAGTCCGCTCAGCGCCGCCGGCACCGCGGCGCGGTGCTTCGAGACCGGCTCCGGCACCTGGGTGATGTGCGCCGCCAGCAGCGCCTGCGCGGTGGGCGCCGTGAACGGCGTCCGGCCGGTCAGCATCTCGTACGCCAGGGTGCCGACGGCGTAGATGTCCGCCCGGTGGTCCACATGCGGGTCGGCGGCGGCCTGCTCCGGCGCCATGTAGGCCGGAGTGCCGAGCGCCACCCCGAGGGAGGTGAGGGACGACTTGCCGCTGGAGGCGGTCACCGCCTTGGCGACGCCGAAATCGGTGACCACCGCGTGGCCGTCGGAGAGCAGCACGTTGTCGGGCTTGATGTCGCGGTGGACCACGCCGTTCCGGTGGGCGTAGGACAGGGCGTCCACCACCTCGCGCAGGATCTTGGCGGCCTCATTCACCGGGAGCTCGCCCTCGCGGGCCAGCTTGGCCCGGAGCGACTCCCCCGCGATGTAGGGCATGATGTAATAGAGGAGGTCCCCGGAAGCGGCGGCGGTGAGCAGCGGCACGATATGCGGGTGCTGCAGCCGGGCGGCGAGCTGGATCTCCCGCTCAAACCGCTCGATGTTGACCGCCGCCCCCATCTCGGGGGGCAGGACCTTGATCACCACCTGCCGCCCCAGCCGGGTCTCTTCGGCCAGGAAGACGCGGCTCATCCCGCCGCCCCCCAGCTCCTTGAGCAGGCGGTAGGTGTCACCGAGGGCGGCTTGGAGCCGGGGTTCGAGGCTGATGCGCGGGTCCGGGTGGGAGAGTGGCCCGTAAGGTACGAGCCCGGGGTGATGCGGGCCAGCGGGGCGGGGGGCGCGCCGCCCGCTCGCGCCACGGGGCGGGCGTGGGCATCTTGTAGCCCATGACCACCCCGCAGACCCCCGCCACCGTCTCCCACCGCTGGGGCCCCGCCGCCCCCGCGACCACTGACCCGCTGGACGGGCTGGTGTACCTCTCCAACCTCCTGGGGCAGGAGACCCGGCTGGTGCAGCCGGGGGGAGGCAACACCTCCATCAAGGTGAAGCTGCCGGCCCCCGACGGGAGCGGCACGGTGGACGCCCTCCTGGTGAAGGGGAGCGGCACCGACCTCCGCACCATCGACCGCGCCGGGTTCACCCGGCTCTCGCTGCCCCGGCTGGCCCCGCTGGGCAGCGCCACCGCGATGAGCGACGCGGAGATGATGCGCTTCATGGCCGGCTGCATGCTCGCCGACGGGCCCGCGCCGAGCGTCGAGACGCCGCTGCACTCCCTGCTGCCGCACCGGGTGATCGCCCACACGCATGACATCGCGACCATGAGCCTCACCAACGTGCCGGACGGCACCGCGGAACGGCTGGTGCGGGAGATCTTCGAGGGGCAGATCGTGTACGTGCCCTACACCCGGCCCGGCTTCCCCCTGGCGCGCACGGTGAGCGCCATGGCGGGAAGCATCCCGCCGGAGGCGATCGGCCTCACGCTGGCGCATCACGGTCTGGTGATCTTCGGCGACGACGTGCGCCAGTGCTACGACCGGATGGTGGGCGCGGTCCAGCAGATCGAGGCGTACCTCGACGCCTGCCGCAAGGGCCGGCAGGTGCTGGGCGCGGCGCGGAAGGCGGTGCCGCCGCCGGAGGAGCGGAAGCGGCTCGCGGAAGCGGTGCTTCCCGCGGTGCGGGGCGCGCTGGGAGGCGCGGAGCGGGTGATCCTCAACTTCGACGACGCCGAGGACGTGCTCGAGACCCTGGCGCACGAGCGGACGCCGGAGCTGGTGCGGCGCGGCATGACCACGCCGGAGCACCTGCTCCGCGCCGGGCGGCAGCCGCTCTGGCTGGAGCTCGATCCCCAGGCGGCGGGGGATGCCCTCGCGGCACAGGTGAAGGAACAGGTCGCCGCGCAGCGTGCGGAGTATGAGAGCTACCACCGGCGGCACGCCGCGGCGGGGCAGCCGCCGCTGGATGACTGGGCGAAGGTGATCCTGGCCCCGGGGATCGGGCTCATCACCGCCTTCAGTGACAAGAAGAACGCCGTCACCGCCAACCTCTGCTACCGCGCCGGGCTGGAGAGCCTGGTCAACGCGGAGGCGGTGGAGCGCTTCGCGTTCATCCCCGAGGCCGACGTCTTCGAGTTCGAGCACTGGCCGCTCGAGCGGCGCAAGGTGGAGGAGACGCTGGCGAAGGAGCGGGCCGGCAAGCTGCTGCCGCGGCACGTGGTCGTGGTCATCGGCGGCGGCAGCGGGATCGGGAAGGCGGCGGCGGCGCGCTTCCTCGAGGAGGGGGCGCATGTCGTGATCGGCGACCTCGACGGCGCGGTGGCGGGGAAGGTGGCCTGCGAGCTCGCCGCCCGGTTCCCCGCCCGGGTGCTGGGCGGCGCGGTGGACGTGCGGGAGGACGCCAGCCTGGACGCGCTGTTCCGTCATGCGGTGCTCGAGTTCGGCGGACTCGACTGCCTGTTCTACACCGCGGGGGCGCCGCCCCGCTTTGCGCCCATCACCGAGATCCGGCGGGAGGACCTGCAGCGCCAGCTCGAGGTGCACTACATCGGCGCGGTGCAGGCCATCGGCCGCGCCGCCACGATCATGCGGCGCCAGGGGCTGGGCGGCTCGATCGTGGCGTCGGTTTCGAAGGCCGCGGTGGTGCCGGGCAGGGAGGCGGTGGCCTACGGCGGGAGCAAGGCGGCGATGCTGCAGGCGCTCCGGGTGGCGGCGGTGGAGCTGGGCCCCGACCAGATCCGGGTCAACGCCATCAACGCCGACCAGATCGAGACCCCGCTCTTTCTCCAGTTCGTGAAGGAGCGAGCCGCGAGCCGCGGCATCTCCCCCGAGGAACAGCTCGAGCTCTATCGCAAGCGGAACCTCATGGGCGCGGCGCTGATTCCGGCCGAGGTGGTGGCCGACCTGGCGGTGCTGCTCGCCAGCAGCCGCTTCCGGTACACCACCGGCGATATCCTTACCGTGGACGGCGGCCTGCCGGAAGCCTTCCCCCGGTAGCAACCCAGCAACCCCAGCCGTACGAGCGAATCATGGCCGACAAGAAGATCATCACGGTGCTCGGCGCCACCGGTGCCCAGGGTGGCGGCCTGGTACGCGCCATCCACGCCGACCCCGCGTCCCCCTATCGCGCCCGTGCCGTCACCCGCAACCCCGGCTCCGATGCGGCGAAGGCCCTGGCCGCGCTCGGCGCCGAGGTCGTGGCGGGGGACGTGGATGACGCCGCGAGCCTCGATCGCGCCTTCACCGGGGCGTACGGCGCCTTCTGCGTCACCTTCTTCTGGGCCCACTTCTCCCCGGAGAAGGAGCTGGCGGAGGCCGCGCTCATGGCGCAGGCCGCGAAGCGGGCCGGGCTGCAGCACGTCATCTGGTCCACGCTGGAGGACACCCGGAAGTGGGTGCCGCTCAGCGACGACCGGATGCCGACGCTGATGGGGAAGTACAAGGTGCCGCACTTCGACGCCAAGGGAGAAGCCAACGCCCTGTTCACCGGCGCCGGCCTGCCGGTGACACTGTACCACACCAGCTTCTACTGGGACAATTTCATCTTCTTCGGCGCCGGCCCCAAGCCGGGGCCGGACGGACGGCTGCTGCTCACCCTGCCCATGGGCGACAAGCCGCTCTCCGGCATGGCGGCCGAGGATATCGGGAAGTGCGCCTACGGGGTGTTCCAGCGGGGGAAGGAGTTCATCGGGAAGAGCATCGGCGTGGCCGGCGAGCACCTGACCGGGACCCAGATGGCGGAGAAGCTGACCCGGGCGCTGGGCCGGCCCGTGCTCTAC
>JAEUJI010000112.1 GCA_016794805.1 Gemmatimonadota bacterium | reverse complement strand
TCTCCGAACGGGGTGAGTGATCCGGACAATCTATATCAATCCTGCCCGTATCGTTGCGCTACAGACCGCCTCGTTCCGTGGCGGCCCCGGCGCCCGTCGCGCGGCGCCTTCCCTCTGGAAATCCCGCCGTCCGGCCCGGCGCGGTTGTTGCCTCCCTGGCGCTCGCCGGGCCGGACGCCCTCACAACTTGTTCATGATCCGTCCATGTTCCGGAGCCTAACTTGACCGGTCATCTGGCCGGGTGCCCCGGGCGCCCCGGTGCGGACTCACTACCCTGGAGAGATCCCATGCTTCACAGGCTTGGCCCCACCCTCGGCTCCATCGCGGTCCTCGTGATCGGCGCCTGCGCCGAGGCCGGGACCCCGGGCGGGACCGGCCCCGACGCCTCCCTCGAGGCACCCGTGGGTCCCAGCGCCAACTCGGTGACGCGGATCGTGGGCAACTGGCAGGTCACGATCACGGACCTGGGCCTCATGCCCGGCGGCACCTTCTCCACCGCGTACGACATCAACAACATCGGCGAGATTGTCGGGCTCGCGACCGACGCCGGCGGCATCAACCGCCGGGTCATCTGGCAGAACGGCGTCATCGTGGACACCCTGCCCCAGCCGGGCTCCGCGGTGACCCGGGCCACGCAGCTGAACGAGCGCCGGCAGCTGGTCGGCTTCGCCAACCAGGGTGGTGGAGGGCTCGGCTACGGGGTGTTCTGGAACCAGGGGACCGCGGTGAAGCTCCAGCCCCTGCCGGGTACGGCGGCGTCGGGCGCGGCGGCGAATGGCCTGAATGCGCAGGGAGACGTCGCCGGCGGCGGCACCGGTGGCGGGGGTACGATCCCGCTGTACCAGCACGCCGGCATCTGGCGGAACGGGCTGCTTCACCAGGACATCGGGGTGATTCCCGGGGGGAACTACTCCATGGCCTACGACATCAACGACGCCGGACAGGTGACCGGCACCGGCACGGCGGCCGGCACCGGCGCACGGCAGTACGCCTTCGTCTGGTCCAATGGCGTCTTCACCGTCCTGCCGGACCTGCCCGGCGCCTTCCTCCAGTCGGCCGGCCGCTCAATCAACACCCGGGGCGACGTCGCCGGCCAGAGCAACGGCGGGGAGCCGGTGGTCTGGAAGAACGGCGCGGTGCAGGCGCTGCCCATGCCCGTCCGCCTGGCCAATACCGTGTACGAGATCAACGACAGCGGCGACGTGGTCGGCACCGTGGGCAGCGTGGGCGTGCTGTGGAAGCAGGGGCAGTACATCCCGCTGGATCCGTGGCCGAACGCCGCGGTCAACAACTCCGTGGCGCGCGGCATCAATAACCAGGGCGTGGTGGTGGGGGAGTCGTACTTCCCGTCCGGGCAGGGGGTCCATGCCGTCATGTGGACCGTGGCCCCGGCCGGCGGCGGCAACACCCCGCCCGCCGTCACCCTCGTGGCGGCCGGCCCGACGACCATCCGGCGCGGCCAGTCCCTCGCCGTGCAGGCCACGTTCACCGATCCCGACGCCGGCGACGGCCCCTGGGGCTGGGCCGCGGCCTGGGGCAACGGAAACACCAGCGGCACCGCCGCGGCCCCGGGAGTACTCTCACTATCCAGGACCTATACCAAGGCCGGGACCTTCACCGTCCGGGTGCGGGTCACCGACGCACGCGGGGCAAGCACGACGTCCAACAGCATCACGGTCCGGGTGCGCTGAGCCCCGGGACGCGCGCCACCTGCGGTACCGACCCGGGAGGGTCCATGAGCACCATGTCTCCACCCCATCGCATCTCGCTGGCACTGGTCGCATTGCTGGCGCTCGCCTGCACCGACGGCCAGCTCGAGCCCAACGCAGGCGCGCCCGCCGCCGTCCGCTCCTCGGCGGTTGCCCCGCTCTACGTCGTGGAGTTCGTCTCCACCGCGGCCTCCGGCGCCGCCATGAACAACGCGGGCGACGTCGTCGGGACATCCTATCTCGATCCCGGGTGCGGTCCGTTCTGCCTCCCGACCCAGGAGACCGTCGCCTGGCGGGGGGGCACCCGGATCGTGCTTCCGGCCGTTCCCGCCTTCTCGGGCATCTATCCGTCTGCCATCAACAGCCAGGGCCAGATCGCGGGCATCGCGGGGATCCCTGGCAGCACCACGCACGCTGTCGTCTGGACCCCGAGCGGCGCCGGGTACACGGTGCAGGATCTCGGCGCCCTCCCCGGGATGACCACCACGACCTCCGCGGGCATCGACGACCAGGGCCGCGTCGTCGGCTGGTCGTCCATCGGCGGGGCCATCCCGTCGGCGGCGGCGCCGTTCCTCTGGTCCCCGGGCACCGGGATGGTCAACCTCGCCGCGCAGGGATATCCGAATCAGATTCCCGAGGCCATCAGCCCCGGCGGCGCGGTGGCCACGATTGGAGGCTGGTACCAGCTGGGCAATCCCGCCAGCTTCATCCCGGTTCCTCCGCCGCCCGCCGGGTTCTTCGGGCCGAGCGCCTACTCCACCGCCATCAATGACAACGGCGACCAGGCCCGGTTCCTGGTCACGACCGGCAGCCAGAACCTGGTGTACCTCCACCGCCTGCCGCGCGGCGGCGCCTGGCAGCTGCTCTCCGGCGTGCCCACCGGGCACCTGTCCCGGTACGGCATCGGGTCCATCAATGCGGCGCTGGATGTGACCGGCACCGTCGGCAGCATCGGCGTGGTGGCGGCCGGCCCGTCGGGCGTGGCCCAGGGGCTGGTCGGCCTGATCTCGCCGGCCTACGGGGCCAAGGCCGTGAGCAGCGCCGGCCAGATGAACGCGAGCGGCCAGATCCTCGCCGCGGTGTACTTCGGCACCAGCCCGCGGCTCGTCCGGCTGACCCCGGCCACCGGCTGCGGCGCTAATTGCCTGGTGGGCAGCGTCACGCTCGCCGCGCAGTTCGTGCAGGACCCGGCCAACCCCGGCTCCTGCTTCCAGGGCGGGACGATGTACAACCAGGCCACTGCGTCGGTGACGATCACCGACGAGGCCGGGACGCCACTGGCGAATGTGCAGGTGAAGGGCCGTTTCATGGACGACTACTGGACCAGCAAGGCGGTCACCGGCACCACCAACGCCGCCGGCGTCGTCTCCTTCAGCAACAAGGGCCCGTGCGGGGTGGGCTCGATCGAGTTCCTGCTGGAGCAGGCCACCCTCGGCACCCGGAGCTTCGACCGGACCCGTGGGATCCTCGCCCAGTCGGTGATTCCGAGCATCAACCCGGGCAACCTGCCCCCGGTGGCGAGCTTCACCTTCAGCTGCAGCAACGCCACCCGGGTCTGCAACTTCAACGGCACCGGCTCCTCCGATGACGCCGGCATCGTGTCGTACGCCTGGAGCTTTGGCGACGGCGGCACCGCCGGCGGTGCCACCCCGAGCCACACCTACGCCGCGGCCGGCTCGTATCCGGTGACGCTGACCGTCACCGATGCCGGCGGCCTGACGGGAACCAGGACGCGGACCGTCACCCTAAGCACTGGCGCCAATAAGCCACCGGTCGCTGCATGGACGGTGAGCTGCCTGCCGGCGCCGGCCCACACCTGCACCTTCAACGGCACCGGCTCCCGTGATCCGGACGGCACCATCGTCGGCTACAAGTGGACCAACGCCGGCGGGGCGACGCTCTCGACGCTGCCCACGTTCACTCGCACCTTCGCCCGGTCCACCACCCTGACCTGGACCCTGACGGTCACCGACAACGGCGGCAAGACGGGCAAGCTGACCAAGAGCTTCACGGTGCCGTGAGCAGGACGGCAGGACGGCAGGACGGCAGGACGGCAGGACGGCAGGACGGCAGGACGGCAGGACGGCGAGCATGGTGAACCGCTGAGTTGGCCGCAATCGGTTGAGGTTTGGTTGACTCGGCGGGTGCACTATGAGGGATGAACCCCTACGAACGGCTAGATGCCTGGAAGCAGGCGCACAACCTGGCGCTCATGGTCTACCGGCTGACCGAACGATGGCCGAGCCATGAGCGCTTCGGCATCACCAGCCAGGTCCGGCGGGCCGCCGTATCCGTGCCGTCGAACCTCGCAGCAGGCGCCGCCAAGCGAGGGCGGCGGGAATTCCGCCGGTACATCGACATTGCACTCGGTTCGCTGTCAGAGCTGAGGTATCTCCTGCACCTGGCACGCGACCTCGGCTATGTCTCCGATGCGTCGCATGCTGAGGTCGATGTGGTACGAGACCGAACCGGCCGGATGATCTGGCGACTCTACCAGGCAATGCAGTAATGGCCTGGCAGCCGCCAATACCCGTCCTGCCGTCCTGCCGTCTTGCCGACTTGCCGTCCTGTTGACTACTCCGCCCGCAGGGCCACGTTGGGGTTCACCCGCGTCGCCCGGAGCGCTGGGATCGCGCTGGCCAGCACGGCCACCAGCAGCAGGGTGAGCGTGACGGCGCTGAAGATCAGCGGATCCCGGGGCGGCTGCTCGTAGAGCAGGGGCGCGATCCACCCCGCGGCCCAGAAGGCGAGGGCCCCGCCAACCGCGACGCCGAGCAGCGCCACGCGCAGGCCGTCCCCCACCACCAGCCGCACCACGTCCACGAGCCGGGCCCCCAGCGCGATCCGCACCCCAAGCTCATGGGTCCGCTGCGCCACGTCGTACGCGATCACGCTGTAGAGCCCGATCCCCGCCAGCACCAGCGCCAGCCCGCCGAAGGCAAGGAACATCGTGGCCCCCAGCGTCCAGGAGCGGAGCTCCGGGTTCACGATATCCCGGAGCGGCGTGACGTTCACATAGCCCTCGCCGGGCATCACCGGCTGGAGGGTCTTGCGGAGCGGCTCCTGGAGCTCGGCGCCCTCCTCCCGTCCCCGCACGAAGATCACCGCCGCCTCCGGGTGGAACTGTTCGATCGGCAGGTAGTAGCTGAGACCGGCATCGGTCGTGATGCTGTTCTGGCGGATGTCCTCGGCCACGCCGATGACCGTCGTGCACGGGACCGTGTCGGCGCCGATCCGGAAGCACTGTCCCAGCGCGTCGCGTCCCGGCCAGAGGGCCCGCGCCATGCTCTGGCTGACCACCGCCACGCGGGGCGCGCCAGCACGGTCCTCCGCGGTGAACCCCCGCCCGCGGAGGATGCGGGTGCCGATGGTGGCGAAGTATTCCGGTGAGCCGGCCTGGATGGTGAAGCTGCCCAGGCGCTGCACCGAGTCGATCCCCGCCACGAACAGGTGATCGTTCCAGGTATCCCAGAAGGGGACGGTGAGTCCGAGGGCGGCGGACTCGACCCCGGGGAGGCCGCGGGCCGCGTCGAGCAGGCGGAGCCGCAGGGCGGCAGACTCGGCGTCCTCGAGCCGCGCACCCCGCTGCTCCGGGTAGACGTAGACCACCGGATCCACGTCGTAGCCGAGCCGAAGTTCCCGGACGTGCTGCAGGCTCCGCACGAAGAGGGCGGCGCCCACGAGCAGCACTACCGAGAGGGCGGCCTGGAGCAGGAGCAGGCTGGTCCGCGTGGTGGACCGGCGATACCCGCCCTCCCGGATGCCGGCCTTGAGCGCGTCGGCCAGATCGGTGCGCCTGGCCAGAAGGAGTGGCGCGAGCCCCGTGAGGCCGCCGGCCAGCGCGGCAAGGATCAGGGCAAAGGCCACGGTGCGGGGATCGGCGAGCCCGCCGGCCCCGGCGCCTTCGGGGAGGAACAGTGCCCGGAGCACCGCCCCGCCCCAGCGGGCCAGCAGCAGACCCACGACCGCACCGCATCCGGCGAGGAGCAGGCTCTCGGTGAGCAGCTGCCCGAACAACCGGCCCCGGCTCACCCCCAGCGCAAGGCGCACCGCGATCTCCCGGCGCCGGCGCACCGCGCGCGCCAGCATCAGGTTGGCCACGTTGGCACAGGCAATGAGCAGCACGATCAGGGCGACGCCGCTCACCCATGTCGCCACGCGGGTCACGGTGCTCTGGTTGGGGCCTCGCTCCGCCTGCACCGGCCCGGCCAGTGCCGCGGGACGGGCGATCTCGGGCGCCGTCATATCGGGGCTGATGGCCCGCTGTGCGTCGTAACTCAGCTGCTGGGCGCGGGTCAGGTCCGCATCCGCCTCCGCCTGGGTGACGCCGGGCTTCCGGCGCACCACCAGCTCCATCCAGCTCCAGTTGTACCGGGTGTAATAGTTGGACACGTTGGGGCCGGCGCGGAAGACGCCGGCATACGCGGTGATCGGGATGAAGAGCGCCGGGGGCCCCTCATCACTGATGCCCTCGAAGCCGCGCGGGGCAACCCCGATGATCGTATAGCCCGCCGTGCCAACATGGAGGACCTGTCCGAGCGCGTCGGGTCGGCCCCCGAAGCGGGCCTGCCAGAAGCCGTGGCTCAGCACCGCGACCTGGGCGCCGAGCGGCACGGTGTCCTCCGCCGCGGTGAAGAACCGCCCGAGCACCGGACGGGCGCCGAAGAAGTCGAACAGCGTCGCGGAGATCACCCCGACCGGCATCTCCCGGCTCTCGGGTCCGGATCCGACCGGCAGTTTCCGTACGCTGTACCCGGCCAGGGCGTCGAACTGCGTGGTGCCACGCCGGAAGTCGAGGTAGTTGGCGTACCCCATCATCGAGCCGGTAGCCAGCCCGTTCCGGTTGTGCCACTGCAGGTAGACCCGGTGCACCCGGTCCGGCTCGCGCAGGAACGGCGGGGCACGGAACAGCAGCTGATCCACGATCCCGAACATCGCGGCATTGACCCCGATCCCCAGCCCCAGGGTGAGGATCACGCCCACGGTGAAGCCAGGGGTACGGCGAAGGGAACGGATCGCGTAGCGCAGGTCCTGCTCGGCCCGTTCCAGCAGCAGCGTGCCCCGCCCATCGCGGCTCTGTTCCTTGACCACCTCGACCCCGCCGAATTCGAGCCGGGCGCGCCGCGCGGCCTCCTCCGGCAGCAGTCCGTTCCGCCGATGCGCCTCGGCGGCGCGCTCCAGATGAAATCGCAGTTCCTCGTCCAGCTCCCGTTCCAGGTCCGCGCGCCGGAACAGCGCCCGGCAGCGGTAACGGAGGTCGCTCCACAGGGCCCGGAGCATGGTCAGCGCATCCCCAGCACGAGGTCCACCGCCGCCGCCAGCCGGCGCCAGTCATCGGCCTCGACCTTGAGCTGCCGCCGCCCCTCGCGAGTCAGCTCGTAGAACTTGGCCCGGCGGTTGTTGTCGGAGGCGTCCCAGCGCGCGGAGATCCAGCCCCGGCGCTCCAGCCGGTGGAGCGCGGGGTAGAGGGAGCCCTGGGGCACCTGGAGGGTGGCCCGGGAGACCTGGTGCAGCCGCTCGGAGATGGCCCAGCCGTGCTGCGGGCCGAGGGTGAGCACCTTCAGGATCAGGAGATCGAGCGTGCCCTGGGGCAGCTCGAGCCGTTCGTCGGGCATTGGGGGGTCCCCTCCGTCTTCTACAGGAGACAGTACGGCTTCTCCTGTAGAAGTGCAAGGGGAGCGGTCAGTCGGCGCTGTCGGGGGCCCCGCCGGCCCGGGCCACCTGGTCCGCCTTGACCTTGCCTGGATCGAACCGCTTCGCGGCCCCGAGCATCTTCGCCACCGTGTCGTCGAAGTCCGCCTTCTGCCCCCGCTTGAGCGTAAAGCGGAGCGGGTTGATCCGCGCCAGCACGAAGGCCTTGAGGTACGGGCTCTCGAAGCCCCGCCTCTTGAGCCCCTGCACCGCCTCCACCACCGCGGCGTCGAGCTCGAGCAGCCGGTCGGCCCGCTCCCGCCGGGTGGCGAGGGCAGTGGAGAGCTTCGAGGCCATGAACGCCTCGCAGCGCTTGAGCACCGGGTGGTACGCGCCGCCGGAGAAGCGGCCGTTCTTCTGGTAGCAGCAGCCCAGGGTGAGGAGGGACGGCTCCTCGAACTCGGTCTCGTAGCTCCGCTCCGGGCGATCGTCGAGCTGCACCAGGGCGTCGGCCAGCCGGATCACCTCCAGGGCCCGCTCGCGCACGTTGTGCGCCTTCTCGCAATTGAGCACCAGGATCCGGTGCGCCACCTCCGGCTCCGGCACCA
>JAEUJI010000249.1 GCA_016794805.1 Gemmatimonadota bacterium | reverse complement strand
GTCTTCGGCAATGAAAGCGAGAGCGGCGCCCGGCTCGCGATGCGCCTGCTGCGGGAGGGCTTCAAGGTGGGAGCGGCCACGGAGCAGGTGGTGGCCGGCAGCACCGCCTATCCGCGCGGGACGTTCATCGTCCGGCTGCAGCGCAACCCGGTGGAGGTCCACGAGCGGATTGCGGCGCTGGCCACGGAGCTCGGCGTGCCGGTCACCCCCGTGCAGAGCGGGTTTCCCGACAGCGGGCAGTACGGCGTGGGCAGCGAGACGGTGATGGCGCTGCGCGCGCCGCGCATTCTCCTCGCCGCGGGCGACGGCGTGGACCAGACCTCCTTCGGGGCGCTCTGGTTCTACTTCGAACGGGAACTGGGCATCCCCGTCATCCCGGTGAATCTCGCCACGCTGAGCTGGATGAACCTCGGCGACTACAACACCCTCATCATTCCCGAGGGCTCTGCCGGGCGGATGTGGCGGGAACTCGGCGAGGGAGGGGCCCGCCGGCTCAAGACCTGGGTGGAAGAAGGGGCCGCCGTCATCGCCCTCGGTGACGCCGTCGGGCTGCTGGGCCGGAAGGAGCTCGGACTCACCACCGCCAGCGAGGTGACCGGGGACAGCACGGCGCCCAAGGACACGACGGTCGCCGCCGGCCAGCCGATCGGGCCGCCGCTGGTGTCCCCCTCCGCGGCGGGCGGAAACCGTCCCGAGTTCATCCCGGGGAGCATCTTCCGGGGCACGCTGGACCGCTCCCACTGGCTCACCTTCGGGTACGAGCGGGACCAGCTGCCCGTCTTTCTCGAGACCAGTACCCTGCTCAAGCCGTCGGAGAAGGGCGCCAATCCGGTGGCCTTCACCGGAACGGACCTGCTGCTCTCCGGCTGGACCTGGCCCGAGAATACCGAGAAGCACCTCCGGAACAGCGTGTACGCCGCCGTGGAGTCCGCCGGCGGCGGGCAGGTGGTCCTGTTCGCCGGCAACCCGGTGTATCGCGGGTTCTGGCGGGGCACGGCGCGGCTGCTCACCAACGCGGTGCTGATGGCGCCACAACGGTGAGCGCCCCGGCCCTCGTGCTGCTCGCCGCCGGGCTGGGCAGCCGCTACGGGGGACTCAAGCAACTCGATCCCCTCGGCCCGGGTGGCGCCACCCTCATGGACTACGCCGTCCATGACGGGTGGCGCGCCGGTTTCGGGACCATCGTCTTCGTGATCCGCCCCGATATGGAGGAGGCGTTCGAGCGGCAGCTGGGATCCAGGTACCGGACCCGGCTGCCGGTCCGGACGGCGCTGCAGCGCCTCGAGGACCTCCCGTCGCCGCACGCCGGTCCTCCCGGGCGCACCCGCCCGTGGGGCACGACCCAGGCGGTACTGGCCGCGCGTGCTGTCGTGCCGGGCCACTTCGCCGTCCTCAACGCTGACGACTTCTACGGCCGCGATGCCATCACCGCCGCGGCCCGGTTTCTCGCCGGACAGCCGGAGGGCTCTACCACGCATGCGGTGGTCGGGTACCCGCTGGAGCAGACCGCCAGTCCCTCCGGCGGGGTGAACCGCGCCCTGCTCGGCGTGCGCCCCGACGGGACGCTTGAGCGGGTCTCCGAGACCCGTGGACTCGCCGCGACGGAACCGGGGTGGTTCGAGGGAGAACGCGACGGCCGGCGCCTGCGGGTGCCGGCCGCCACCCCGGTGTCGATGAACCTGTGGGCGTTTTCGTCCGGCATCTTCCCCATCCTCGAGCGCGACTTCCGCCGCTTCCTCGAGGCGGGCCCGGCGGCCGATGGCGAGTGCTACCTCCCCGACTCGGTGGCGCGCGGCATCGCGGCCGGCGAGGCGCGGGTCACGGTGCTGCCAACCACCAGCCGGTGGTGCGGGGTCACCTACCCCGGCGACCGCCCCTGGGTGCAGCGGGAGCTGCAGGCCCTCGTGGACCGGGGCGAGTATCCCGAGGTCCTCTGGCCATGACGCCGGGGGACCTCGCCGGCGTCCTCTCGGCGTTCGGTGTGGAGCCGCGAGGGGCGCCGGAGCCGGTCGGCGGCGGGCACATCAACCAGGCCTGGCGGATCACCGGCGCCGGACCGCGCTCGGCGGGTCGCTTCCTGCTGCAGCGCCTGAATCCGGCGGTGTTTCCCGACGCCACCGCGGTGCTCGAGAACTGCGCGCTGGTTTCCGCGCACCTGGGCCATGCCGCGCGCGCCGCCGGGTGGGACGAGGGCCGCTGGCGCGTCGCCGAGCCGCTCCGCACGCCGGAGGGCCGTCTGGGGGTGCCGGACGACAGGGGAGCCTGGTGGCGGCTCTTCCCCTGGCTCGAGGGGACCCGGGCCATCCTCGAAGCCGCGGACGCCGCTGAGGCGCACGCCGTCGGCACCGCCTTCGGCCGGTTCCACGCGCTGATGGCGCGTTACGACGGCCCTCCGCTCCAGTCCCCGCTTCCCGGATTCCACGATACGCCCGCCCGGCTGCGCCGGTTCGAGGCGGCGCTCGCCGGCGCGGATCCCGGGCGGGCGCAGGCGGCCGCGGCGGAGGTCACCTTTGTCCTCGAGCACCGGGGATGGGCAGAGGCGCTCGCCGGGGCGGGACTGCCCCTGGCCGTCGCCCACAACGACGCCAAGGCGGCCAACGTGCTGCTGGACGCGTCAAGCGGGGCGGGGGTGGCGGTGGTGGACCTCGATACCGTGATGCCCGGACTCCGGCTGCACGACGTCGGCGACCTGCTGCGCTCGGTGGTAGGGACGGCGGCCGAAGATGCCCCGGCCGGTGTCCCGGTCGAGGTGGACCGCGCGCGCTTCCGCGCGCTGGTAGCCGGGCTGAAGGCCGGACTGGGCGGCGAGGCGCTCACGGCCGCGGAGCGGGAGCTGTTTGTCCCGGCCGGGATGGTGCTCTGCTATGAGCAGGGTATTCGCTTCCTGGGGGACTACCTGGAGGGGGACCGCTACTACCGCACCAGCCGCGCCGGCCAGAACCTGGACCGGGCGCGGGTCCAGCTCCAGCTCGCGGCCGCGCTCGTGGCCGCCCGTGGGGAACTGGAGCCGCTGGTCCGCTAGCGGTCGCTGCTGCCCCAGAGGCGGGGCACCAGCCGCAGCAGCCCGAGGCCGCTCACCACGAAGACCGCCAGCCACACCAGCGCCTGCGGAGTTCTCCCGTAGAGGAAGCTTCCGGTGCCGAAGAGCGCCGCGTACACGAACGCGATGCCGAGCATCCAGCCCAGGAGCGCCTGGGGGAGGTTGTCGGGCGAGGGGCCCACGCCGGCCTCCGCCTGGATCGGCTTCCACCCCGGGCCGCCCGGCCGTACCCGGCGATAGAAGTCCACCAGGCGGTCCCGGGCGGTCGGCGCCGTCAGGAAGGTGGTGGCGACCCACGCCGTCGTGGTGATGAGCACGGTCGCGATAAGCTTCACGTGGGAGGGGAGCGGGTGCCCGTTCCGCGCCGCGACCACGAATCCCACCGTCACCAGGAAGCTCACCGCCATGGCCGCGATCTCGCTCCACGCGTTCACCCGCCACCAGAACCAGCGCAGCAGGTAGAGCAGCCCGGTGCCGGCGCCGACCGACAGCATCAGGTCGAACGACTCCCGGGCGGTGTCGAGGACCAGGGTGACGCCCGCCGCGACCAGCATCAGGAGCGCGGTGACCACGCGGCCCACCAGCACGTAGTGGGCCTCGGTCGCATCGGCGCGCAGGAAGCGGCGGTAGAAGTCGTGCACCAGGTAGCTGGTGCCCCAGTTGAGGTGGGTGGACATCGTGGAGATGTAGGCCGCGAGCATGCCCGCGATCATGACCCCCATGAAGCCGGCGGGGAGGAACTTGAGCATGGCGGGGTAGGCCATGTCGTGCCCGATCAGGGCCGGATCCACGTAGGGGAAGGTGCGCGCGATGTCATCCAGCGTCGGGAAGACGAGCATGGAGCACAGCGCCACGATGATCCAGGGCCAGCTGCGGATGGCGTAGTGCGCGACGTTGAAGAACAGCGTGCCCGACAGGGCGTCGCGCTCGCTCCTGGCCGCGAGCATCCGCTGGGCGATGTAGCTGCC
>JAEUJI010000222.1 GCA_016794805.1 Gemmatimonadota bacterium | reverse complement strand
CGGCGGCATCGAAGCAGGCGCGCGTCGGGCCCCGCGGGCCGGGGCTCCTCTGGCTGGCGCTGGCTGCATCGGTCCTCGCCCTCGGCGGGACCTCCGTCCTCTGGCTCAGCACCCGCGCAGGACTGTCCGAGCGGGATCGCGCCATCGCTGCCCTGCGCGACAGCCTCGCGGCCCGCGAGCAGTTGCTGGCGTACCGGGAGGCCGAGATCAATGCCATCCTCGACCCGAATGTCACCCTGACGCTCATGGGTGAGGCGGACTCCCCCAAGCCCACCGTACAGCTGTTCTGGAATCGGAAGACCAACCGGATGCTGGTGCACGCGTTCCAGCTGACGCCGGCGGCGAGCCGGCGCGCCTACCAGCTCTGGTTCATCCCGAAGAACGGCGCCCCGATCCCGTCCATCACCTTCAACACCGAACCGTCCGGGCACGGGCTGGTCCCGGAAGTGGAGGTACCGGCCGGCATGGCGCTGGCGGCCGCCGCGATCACCGAGGAGCCGGAAGGGGGAAGCCCCCAGCCGACGACCCCGGTGCTGCTCGTCGCCAGCTTCACCGCGGCGGGCTCCTGAGCGGCATGCGCCCGCTGCTCGCGGCACTCCTGCTTGCCGCTCCACTCGGGGCCCAGGTGCCGGCCGACCTCCAGCGGGAACGGGACGAATTCGCCCGCTGGCTGACCACCGATCCCACCTCTCCCTACGCCGCCCTCGGGCTGCATCCGGTGGGAAGCGGGATGAGCATCGGCGCCGAGCCGTCCGACATCCCGATGCCCGGCGTGGCGCGCGGGATCATCACCGAAGAGCGGGGCGTGGTGGCCCTGACCTCCGCCGGCACGCGCCGCGTGCTGCCGCGGGAGCGGGTGGTGCCGCTCGGGGGGGCGTATCGGCTGCTCGTCTCAGGAGCGCCGGGACGCGCCGTGGTGGTGGCGTTCGGAGCCGTGCGCCGGCCGAAGCCGCCACTCTACTACGGCCACGAATCGGGCCTGCGGCTGAGCGCCACCCTGGAGCCGCCGGAACGTCGGGGCAGCTTTCGTACCCTGGGGCTCGACGGCGCGGAGACCGCCGCGACGGAGGCGGGTTTCGTGACCCTGACGCTGCCCACCGCCCGGACCCGGCTCCGGGTGTACCGGGTCGGCGCCGTGGAGGATGAGGAAGCGCCTCTCCTCATCTTTTTCCGGGATTCGACCAACGCCCGCGGGACCTACCCGGCGGGACGGTTCGTGGAACTGATCCCCGAAGGGGGCGGACGCTACCTGGTGGACTTCAACCGGGCCAGGAACCCCTACTGTGCCTACAGCACGATCTTCCCCTGTCCCGCCCCCTGGCCCGGCAACGCCGTCGCGGCGGCGATTCCCGCGGGGGAGCGCTACCAGGCCGCCACGCCCTAGCGCGACGGGGGCTGGGGTCGCCTGATTTCCTCCATGCTTGCCATCCTGCTTTCCCTGCTGGCCCCCACGGACGTTGCCGGCCCCTGGCGGGCCGCGCTCGACCTCGCCGGCGGTCCGCTCGAGTTCGGGCTCACGCTGGAGGGAAGCGGCCCCACGCTCTCCGGGCGCCTCTGCAACGCCACCACCTGCGAGCCTTTCTCCGCAGTACGCTGGGACAGAGACAGCCTGGTGCTCGAACTGGGGGATTACGCGGCGTCCATCGCGGTGGTGGTCCGCGGGGACTCGCTGGTGGGCCGGTACCACAACGTCGGGCGCCGGGGTCCGCGCACCATCCCCCTCCGCGCCGCCCGGGGGGCATGGGCCGGCGTGGCCGCGGCTCCCGCCCTGCTGGGCCGGTGGGACGCCTGGTTCCTGAGCGGCTTCGAACAGACTCCCCGGATCCTCGAGTTCCGGAACGGGCCGCTCGGACTCGAGGGGACGGTCATCTCGAACTCCGGGGACTACGGCCTCTTCGCGGGGTGGATGCGGGGGGACAGCCTGGTCCTGGGGCACTTCGACGGGTCATTCGTCTATCGCCTGAGCGCGCGGCTCGACGGCGACACCCTCCGCGGCACCTTCCACGCCGGGCTCCGGACCCAGACGCCGTTCGTGGCGACGCGGGCCACCGGGCGGCCGCACCTGACGCCACCCACGGCCGTCACCCGGGCGGACACCGCCGCCCCGCTCCAGCTCGCCTTCACCGATCTCGAGGGGAACACCGTCTCCCTGGCCGACCCGCAGTTCCGCGGCAGAGTGGTCCTGGTGGACCTGTTCGGCACCTGGTGTCCCACCTGTCATGATGCGGCGCCGACGCTGGCGGCGCTCGACCGGGAGTACCGGGATCGGGGCCTGGCGGTGGTCGGGGTGGCGTTCGAGGTGACGGGCGACAGCGCGCTGGACGCGCCGCTGGTCCGCCGCTACCGCGACAAGTTCGGCATCACTTTTCCCCTGCTGCTCGGCGGTGTGGCGGAGGCGGAGGTGGTGAGCGCCGCCATTCCGCAGCTGGACGGGTTCACCGCGTATCCGACCACCCTCTTCGTGGGTCGCGATGGCCGGGTGCGGCGCATCCATGCCGGCTTCTATGGGCCGGCCACGGGGCCCGCCCATGCGGCGATCGTGGCGGAGTTCCGGCGGGAGGTGGAGCGGCTGCTGGCGGAGCCGGTGCCCTAGCGGTAGGGGCCACCGGCCGGTCGCCCCTACGACGGGGTCCGCAACATCAGGGCCGGTACAGCGGCATCCCGATCCACCTTGAGCCCGATCCATTCGCCCCGGATGGCGTGGGTCGGCACCCCGCAGAGCAGCCAGTACCAGCCGGCCTGATCGGCCACGAACGTGGTCAGGTCGCGCTGACCGGGCTTGAGCCCGACCAGCACCGCACGGCTGAGCGCGTTCTCCAGCGCCGGGCGTCCCCCCTCCTGGGGCAGCTTCTCCCGCTCCGCCATCACCACCAGGCTGTGGGACTGCAGGCTGTCCCGGTTGACCCAGGTCCACTTCACCGTCCAGTTGAGCGGCACCACCAACTGGGCCAGGCCGTGGTGCAGGCCGTTCAACGTTGCGATCCCGCCGGGCCCGCCGGCCTCGGCCTGGAGCGTGAGGCCGACGGTCCGGCCCGCGGTGTCCACCGTGAGCAATTCGGGAAGGCCCTGGGCGCCCACTTCTGCCGGCCCCAGGATCATCACGAGCAC
>JAEUJI010000206.1 GCA_016794805.1 Gemmatimonadota bacterium | reverse complement strand
GGTTCCGCAGCACGAAGACGCCCAGCCGGCCGCCGATCCCGACCCGGTCGTCGAAGTTGAGATCCGTGTCATACTTCGTGTACCGCCCGAAGGCGCCGACCTCGATCGTCCCCGCCGACTGCGCCATCAGCGGCGCGGCGGAGACGAGGGCGAGCATCGGAAGCAGACCGCGTGTGAACCGCATGTACCCCTCCTGCAGGTGAGTGTACCCCAGCAACTGCCGCCGACAGTAGTGGACTGGAACGCGGTCGTCAACTGTCCAGCCGGCAATATGTTAGACAAGTGTGAGGCAGGTCACAGCGCCGGATCGCGCAGGCGCCGGCGGTGCGACCCGGGGGCCCGGAAGCCGGGGCGCGCCATCGGCAATTGGCGGCGTCGGCGTCGGGATCAGGGAACCGCCGTGAGGTCGCGCCCGCGAGGGAACGGCCGCCTCCCCGCAGTCCACTGCCGGTACCCCGGAACCCCGCCCCGGTTCCGGCGGGGGTGGGGCGGTCAGGGGAGCAGTTCTAACGACGCGTCGGGGGGAGCGGGGAGGCGGAACAGGGGCAATGCCGCAGCGCGGCGAAGGTCCCGGTCCAGCAGGTTCCAGGTGGCGAAACCGTCCTCGGAGGCCGGTTCCAGCAGCACCACGGCGAAGGCGCCCAGCCGCTGGTCGGTGGAGACGAAGTACCAGCCGGGGGTAGCCTCCGCGGTGGCGGGGCGCCATGCCCCCCGCACCGCGACCGTGCGGTGGCCCTCGAAGACGAAGGGCGCCGCCCTGACGCTATCCACCGTGAACGCCTCGGCGGCGCCGGACCAGGATCCGCGGAGCCGCGCCACCTGCACCCCCTGGATGCGAAGCAGCGTCACGAGGTGGCTGTAGGCCGGCGGGAGGAGGTAACCCGCCGGCCGGCTCACCCGCTCGGTGCCGGCGAAGCGGTCGAACACCGGCATCCGGATGGTCCGGAAGGCCCCGCTGCGGCGCCGCCGGGCGAAGCCGTGGCTGCCATCGCCGTCGGCGAAGGTGAGCTCCGCAATCACCTCGTCCAGGCGCGGTGGGGCCAGGACCGAACCCAGGGCGACCGAATCGGGACGCCACCGGTCCGAGGCCGCCACCACCCGGCGGATCGCCATCCGATCCTCCGCCGCAAGGGAGAGGATCTCCCGCACGAAGAGGTAGGTCGCGCGGATCCGGACCGGGTAGGGGTCGTTGCTGTATGCCTCGGAGAGAATGGGGATGCGCCCGCGCAGCCCGGCCGCGTTGGTGCCGAAGCGGGGACGGGCGTCGTAGGTCTCCCACCCCTGGACCAGGGAGTCGGGCTCCTGGTTGCGGAAGTTCCCATAGGGAAAGGTCTCGACCCGGTGCCGCCGGCGCATGCGTTCCCGCAGCGTGGGCAGGAAGCGGTCACGGGCGTAGTCGTTGGCGGGGCTCGAGTTCGGATTGAGCCCGGGGGACCAGGTCAGGGCGTAGCCGTGATAGGAGCCGTTGGTCGTGTGGAGGTCGATGAAGAGGTCGGGATCCCACGCCGCGAGCAGCGCCAGCGCGGCCCGGGACTCGGGCGCCTCGAGCTTCACGTAGTCCCGGTTCAGGTCGAGCCCCTGGCCATTGGCCCGGAGACCCACGACCGCGGGTCCATTCTGTCCGGGGCGGTGGCGCTCCCCGGGCCCAAAGCGCTCGTTGCCGTCGGCGTTGTAGATCGGCACCACGAGCAGGATGACGCTGTCCAGCAGCGGCGCCAGGGTGCCCACCGTCAGGTCCCGGAGCAGCATCAGCGCCGCTTCCTTCCCCTCGACCTCGCCGGCGTGGATGTTGGCCTGGAGATAAATCACCGGCTTCCCGCTCCGCGCCGCCGCCGCCGGATCCTCCACCATCGGCCGGGCGGCGAGGACCCAGGGGAGCCATCGCCCCTCACTGCTCTGCCCCAGGGTCCCCAGCCGGACCTCCGGGGTGCGGCGCGCGAGCGAATCGAGGAACCCGATCACGTCGGTGTAGCTGCTGGTCTCCACGCCGGCGGTCCGTTCGGCCCTGGTCTGCTGGGCGGCCAGGGGAATCCCGGCGACGCTGAGGAGTGCGGCAAAGGCGAGGGTGCGGAGTCGGGACATCTGGATGGGCACCACGGCGTGGGGGTGATCTGGCGCACGCGCCCGGGGGGCGGGCCTGCTTCGTGCTAAGGATAGTCGGCAGCACGCACCCGGTTCGACCTTGGCCAGGGCCTCACGGGCCCGCCGCGGCGAACCCGAGCAGGAGGAGGCAAACATATGCGGGAGGCAGCCTTGCAGCAGCCCCGGAGTTCGGGATTCCCCCTGGTGGACCGCCTCGGCGAGCTCTGCATCAGCGGGCGGGACAGCGCCGCCTATCTCTGGCAGGTTCCCATGGACATGAACGTCCGGGCGGAAATTGACCGGAAACTGGTGGAAATCCGTGCCGAGTGCGAGCGCCAGAACCGACGGGAGATGAACCGGATCGTGGAGGAGCTGGAAACGGCCCTGGCGGCAAGCCCCAGCCCGCAGCAGGTCGAGATCCTGCAGGATGGATTCGACCGGCTGGTGAAGCTCTGGCAGGCGGCAAAATCCGGGCTCCTATAGTCCCATTGACAGGCTCGGTAAATGGACGCCAATTGAGTCATCCCTCGAGCCCCTGAGCCCATGTCCCAGCCTGCCTTCCGCGTCCCGGGTGCAGCCCGGCGTGTCGTCAAGTGCGCCGCCGCCGCGCTGCTGTCCCTGCTGGTGATCACCTGCACCGACAATCCGGTGGGTCCGGGCCGGCCGGGGCTCGGCAGCCTGCGGGTGGCGCCGACCTTCGACGCCTTCGCGCGCAACGCGCCGCTCACGCTCGACAACGTCCGGGTCATCGTGGTCCGGCC
>JAEUJI010000197.1 GCA_016794805.1 Gemmatimonadota bacterium | reverse complement strand
ACAGCGTTTTCTCTTGTTGCTTGCTTCCCCACTGCTGCGAATGTGGCTAGCCCGTGCAAATCTACGTTCTCCCGCTCACCTGGTCAGACCTCGGCTTACGTTACACCTTCTCCGAGGTATGGCCGGCCCTGGCCGCTGCGGACCTGAACCGCGCGCTCCTCGTCCTCGGCGAGCCCCAGTTCCAAGCCTATGACTGGACCCACCAGGAACTCTGGCTTACGGCGGAGGCCGGTCGCCAGCTCGCGGCCGACGGCCGCGACCGGCTGTTCGCGAACCCCCTCGGGCAAGCCTTTGTGGTGACCCTGGGCACCGAGCGACTCTATGGGGGCCTGATGTACAATCCGGACGGGGCGGCCGCCCTTGAGTTCCCCGTCATGCACGCGCTTGGCACCCCACGGCAGGTGCTTCGTATTCGTCCGTCCCTCGGCTCGGCGTGGAAGTCCGACGCGGCCCTGGGACCGCCGGCCCACACCCGGATCGCGGATCCCCGAATCGCCGCGTGGCTGCGGGAGCACAAGCTCCTTGTTACCGATCCGCCGGCGAACAGACCTCCGGAGTACACGGGCCCGTAGGGAGGGCTTTCCAAGCGCGCTGTATGACAACCGCATGCAGCTGGCAGGACGCGGCCATCGGCTTTCTCGGCCCCTGGCACCCCCTGCCGTCTCAACCTAGGTTTCCTCGACCGCGCCGCGGCCCTGCACGTCATGCGCGGGCGTTAAGCCGCATATCATGACACGTCACTCAGCCTTCAGCGACCGACGCCGCCGGTTGCGTCCGCGTTCATTCGTCTGCAACTTGTGGCCGGGGCGCCTGTACTGCGCCCCTGGCGGTTCCCCTTCATTCACTGGCCCCGTCTTCTCTCGCTGAGCTGCCACATGGACCACCCGACGCTCGAATCCGGTGAAGGGCTGCGATTGCACGCCCCTGCCATCAAGGGCGCCGTTGCCCGCACCGGCCCGACCTTCCGCGCCTCCATCAGTATCCCCGTGATTCAGGACCTGGACCTTTTTATCACTGACCGGCGCATCATCGTCCGCGCGGAGCTCTTTCTTGGCCTCTTCGAAGCCGATTACGTCGCCTGGTTCCCCGAGACCGCCCATCCTCCGGAGGCCGACTCGCTGACCGCCGCCTACCTCACGCCCGATGGGCCGATGGGTCCACACCTCACCCTGGTGGCCCGGACCGGCCGACCATCCCTCCTGCGCGGCCCCGAGCTCAAGTTGGCCCTGTATCTGCCCAACGCAGCGGCGGCGGCGAATGCCCTGCCGCCGGACCTCTTGAAGTGACCTCCTGAAGGCTCTGCGAGCGACTGCCAGTCACTCTTGCCGACGATTGGCCGCACCTTGGCGACCGCGCCGAGCCATCAACTCTTCGGCCGTCTTGCAGCACATGGACCACGGACCGCTCCGGTTGTGGCGCTCACATTCGATGATGGTCCCACCCTCGGGCCTCTCGACACCCTGGTAGCTTCCGCAGATGCCAGACTTCACCTCTCCCGAAGCCCTGCTCGGGCTCTTCCTCGGGATCGCGGTCGGTGCCGGCCTCTCCGTCCTCTACTTCCTCCTCTGGCGCGCCCGGTATCTCCGCCGGATCCGCGCGGAGGCCGTCCAGAAGAGCCAGGCCGTGATCACCGGGCGGGTGGCCGAGCAGTTGCTGCCCTATTTCCCGGGCTTCCCGTTCAACCCCAGGGACGCGCGCTTCCTCGGGTCTCCCGTCGACCTCATCGTCTTCGATGGCCTCGACGCGGGACGGCTCGACCGCGTGGTCTTTGTGGAGGTGAAGACCGGGACGGCGGAGCTCTCGCCGCGCGAACGCCAACTCCGAGCCGTGATCCAGGCCCGCCGGGTCGAGTGGATGGACCTTCGCCTGCCCACGTAGAGGCGCGCCCGTCGGTGGGCCCAGACTGGCACCGCTGGCCGTCCCGGAATAGGTTGTCTCGACCGCGCCGCGGCCCGGCACGTCAGGCGCGGGCGCAGGCCGCGTTCCCGTGGTGACTCGCCCTTCTGCCGGCCAAGGAATGGAGGACTTCCATGCGGTATGTCGACGGTTTCCTGCTCGCGGTGCCCAGGCGGAAGCTCCAGATGTACAGGCGAATCGCACAACGCGCCGGGCGGGTGTGGCTGGACAGTGGGGCGCTCGAGTACCGCGAATGTGCCGGCGACGACCTCAAGGTGACCTTCGGGATGTCCTTCACGCGCACGGCGAGACTCAAGGCCGGCGAGACGGCAATCTTCTCCTGGATCGTGTACAAGTCACGGGCTCATCGGGATCGCGTCAATGCCAAGGTCATGAAAGACCCCCGCATGCAGAAGCTGATGAAGGACCCCATGCCATTCGACCTGAAACGCATGTCGTACGGCGGCTTCAACGTGCTCGTCGATCTCTAGGCCCGCACCGGCGCGCCGTCTGACGGTGCGGCTGGCACGCGTGGCGCACCCGCAGTCGTTGCCGGGAGCGACCTGACCAGCGCAGGGAGCCCCGTCCCGAGCCCCCATGACTCTCCCGTTCGCGCTTTCCGATCTCATCGGCCCGGCATGGGTCACGAACGCCCGGGTGACGGAAGATCTTGTTCGGGCCTTGCCGATGCGCGTCTTCCGGGCCCCGATCCCTGCCCTACCCCGGCGCACGGTACGGGCGATGGCTGTCCACCTGCATAACAGCCGATGTCGCTGGATCCGCACCCTTGGCCAACCCCTTGGGATCAAGGTCCCCCGCCTGCTCGACCCCACGGTGGCCGGGAAGCCGGCCCTCCTTCGGGCGCTTCGCGAAAGCGCGGATGCCATGGAGGCGCTGTTTCGCATGGCATGTGAGCGGGATGGCCACCTGCCGGCCACCCGACGCTATGTCTGGCGCAATCTCGCACTCGATGTGGGCCACCTGCTGACCTATTTCGTGGCGCACGAGGCCCACCATCGCGGACAGCTCCTGCTTGTTGCCCGGCAGCTCGGCATGCCGGTGGAGAAGGCAGCGGCGGATCATGTCTGGTGGTGGAAGCCCGCCAAGTCGGCACCGCGCAAGCAGCGGAGCTGACGCCTGACCACCGCAGGAAGGTGCCAGGATGTGGGAGTGCTGTTCGGGGGTTGGTTGCCGGCAAAGGGCCCGCCCGCCGCGGCTGGGCGGGGGCGTCTCGCGGCGGCCTGCCATGCCGATCCGCAGCCAGCCCGGGTACCCCCGATGCTCGAAGGCTCCCCTCCAGAACCCGTCGAGGTCAGATGATGCCCCAGGAGCCATGGCTCGCCTCGCCGCGCCTCCATCTGCGTCCCTTCGGCGAGGGCGACTTTGAGGCCTTTTACACCTCCTGCGTCTGCGACCCCGCCGTCATGGCCTTCTACCACGCCTACCGCCAAGTCCTGTCGGACGAGGAGCGCCGCCTTCACGCCCGGCGTGATTTTCTCGAGCACTTCGCCCACGGGCGCAGCGCGCGCGGCTATGTTTGCTGGGCACTGACTCCCGGGCCAGCCCTCCCGGCTCCCGTGGGCACCTTTCTGGGCTGGTGCGGGGTCTTGACTCCGGCCCTTGAGGAGCGCCACTGGGGACCAGAACTTGCCTACATGCTGGCGCGCCCGTGGCACGGGCTGGGGCTCGCCACCGAGGCTGGTGCCGCAGTGATGGCCGACGCCTGGCAACGTTACGGTCTCTCCCGGCTTCACGCCGTGGTCGACACCCCGAACCTCGCGTCCCGGCGCGTCCTGGAACGGCTCGGGCTCTGCCTGCACAGTCCCGTGGAAGTCTACGGGAGCGCGGACATGCTGCTCTACACCGCAACCGCACCGCCGCCAGTTCCCTAGGCGGGAGATCATCACCACCGACGACCGCCTCTTCGCCCGGACGCCTCAGGCCCGGCAGCGGGCCGGAAGGATCACCGGCTTCCGGGCCTTCTCGGAGCCAGAGCGCGGTCCCGCCGACCGGAGGTTCACCACCGATGCGCCCCCACCTCGTCGCCATCCTCGGCGCCCTCTCCGGCGTCAGCTGTGCCGATGCGACCGGCTCGGATGCACTCACCCTCGCGGCGATTGCGGGGCCCTACCAGGCCTCGCACTACGTCTATCAGGCGGTCGGGGACACGACCCGGCAGGTGGATCAGGTGGCCCTCGGCGTCCAGTCCACCTTCCTGCAGCTCGTGGATGACGCGTACCTCTGGGTGGACAGCTTCCCGGCCAATCCGCAGGGCGTGGAGGTCCGCGACTCCGGCACGGCGACGCTCACCGGGGATACGTTGCGCCTGGTCTCCCCGCTGACAACGGCCGCGTTTCAGGCAGATCGGCGTGGCGGCGCACTGGTACTCACGGACACCCTGAGCATGCGCCTGCTCTGCCCGACCTTGTGCCTCGAGCCGGTGCGCCGCATCATCGTACTCGTGCGCCAGTAGCTCCACGGCAGCCTCGAGTGCGGGCGCAGCCTGTTTCTCCGATCACCCCCTGGCCGCCAGCTCTGCTGGCCTGGAGTCCCCCATGACCGTCGCCAAGATCACCGAGATCCAATCCTCGTCCTCCAAGAGCTTCGAGGACGCGATTCACAAGGGCATTGCCCGGGCCGACAAGACCCTTCGCAACCTCAGTGGCGCGTGGATCAAGAGCCAGAAGGTGGTCATTGAGAAGGGCAAGGTCACGGAATATCGGGTCCTGATGAAGGTCTCGTTCGTGCTGGGCGACTAGCGCTGGCGGCAGCAGCGGTCGCCCAGGACTACTTCATCGCGAGCACGTGCGCCACGAACTGGTCGACGGCGATCTCGGTGCCCTCGTAGAAGCCTGAGGTCTTGTTGGTCTCGAAGTCCGCCTCGTTCCGGTGCAGCGCCGTGAAGACGTAGCGGGTGCCGGTGCCCACGGTTTCCATCGTCATGATGGCCGTAATCGGAATGTCGTCAAAGACCGCCGGACGGTAGCCCGGGAACAGCATGGAGGTCCAGACCAGGCGCTCCATCGGGACCACTTCCAGGATGCACCCGACGTTGGGAGAGTCGGGGCCATCCTTCACCGCGATGTCGATGCTGATGATGCCGCCGGGCCGCACGTCCAGTTCGGCTCGCGCCACGCGCCCCCAGGGCTTGGGCATGTACCACTCCTGCAGGTGTTCCGGCTTCGTCAGCGCGTCCCAGACGAGCCGCCGTGGAGCGTCGATGAACCGCTCGATGGCGAAATCCAGCTTCGGATTGAAGGTGACGTGCGTGCTCATGAGCCTGCGTCCTTCTGCTTGAGTTGTGTCACGTAGCGGTCGAACCGGTCCAGGCGCGCTTCCCACAACTGGCGTCGCGCGGCCAGCCAGTCTTCCACGACCCTGAACCGTTCGGGGGCGATCTCGTAGGTCCGCACCCGCCCGCGCTTCTGCGACCGCACCAGCCGGCTCTGCTCGAGCACCGCGAGGTGCTGCACGAACGACGGCAGTTGCATGTCGAACGGCGCCGCCAGTTCGCTGACGGTGGCCGGCCCGGCCGACAGCTGCTCCAGGACCTTTCGCCGTGTCGGGTTGGACAGGGCGTGAAACACGTCGTCTGCGGCTTCGGCGTGAGCCATGGCCGGCACCATCCCACTGCGCGGGTGATCCGTTCGGACGGACCGATCTTACAGCCGTGGAATACTTCTGTCAATACCTAAGTATTGTCTTTCCGCCCACATGGGTACCTCCATGACACGACCCCTGCGGTATTCCATCAACGTCACCCTGGACGGGTGCTGCGATCATCGGGTCATGATCCCGGACGCGGACCTGCACCGTCATGCGGCCGGGCGCATTGCCGAGGCCGACGCCCTGCTCTTTGGCCGGGTGACCTATGAGCTGATGGAGGCGGGGTGGCGGCCGTTTGCGCGGACGGGGGCGAGGCCTGACTGGATGGAGCCCTGGATGGAACCCTTCGCCCGGACGATCGACGGGGCGAAGAAGTACGTCGTGTCGAGCACCCTGGACCGGGTCGACTGGAACGCGGAGCTCGTGCGGGGGGATCTCGGGGCGGCCGTTCGCCGGCTCAAGCAGGAGCCGGGCAAGGGACTGTTCACGGGCGGCGGCCCGTTCGCTTGCGCCAGCGCGCCCTGGCCGGCAGCTTAGGCGAGGTCCTCATGCCGGCGAACAGGCCGGCCCATGCACAGAGGTGGTCAGCGTGCGTCGCCTGGTTCTTGCGGTGATCGTGGCCCTCGCGCTCACCAGCGCTCCCGCCGAGGCGCAGCAACCGGCGCCGCGCCTGGTCGGCACCTGGCGCCTCATCGAGTTCTGCAACGTCGACCGCCCGGGCGATACGACCTATTCCCTGGGCCGGCATCCGATCGGCTTCTTCATGTACGATGCGGCGGGCAATCTGTCGATCCAGGCCATGCGGGCCGCGCCGTCGGGGGCCTTCACGCAGGATTCGGTGCCGCTCCGTGGCATGGAAGAACTGCGCACGTCGTACTTCGGCTACTTCGGATCCTATACCATCACCTCCGATTCCACGGTGGTGCATCACGTCCGCGGCGGGACGATTCCGTCGTATATCGGGACGGACCAGCGGCGCAACTTCCGGTTTCGCGGCGACACGCTCTCGATCAGCGGAGACGAACCGTGGTCCTGCCGGCAGCTGGTGCGCGAGCGCTAGCGTCTCGCGGTGAACAGGGCAATCCTGCTGAGGCCGCCATGCCGATCCAAGTCCCCGCCCCGGTCCTCCGCGCGGTGTCGCTGGGGTGGCTCGCCTTCGCGCTGGCCGGCTGTGACACGGGCTCCTCGGAGCCCGATCCCGTCGTCTACTTCGAGCTCGATGCCCCGCTCTGCAGCTCCGTCATCCCCGTGACCTTTCAGGTTGATGGGAGCGGGGTCGGGGCCGATACCTTCCGGGTCAATCTCCCCCCCGATCATCTCCGGTCCAGGGCGTTTGTCGTGGTCGCCGGTGACCATGTGCTGGGGGCCGCCGTCCCCGGTGGCTTCGTCTGGCCCGACACGGCGGTCCACCTGACCCCGGGCGACACCCTCGTCCGGCTCCTCCCGTTCTACTGTTCCTGAGGCCGCCTACTGGCGCGTGGGGTCCGCCCGCTGCCAGGTGCCGGTCCCGGAGGCGTTGGGGTTGAAGCTGGGATCGTTGGCCAGGATGTACTCGCCCCCGCGCGAGACCCAGACATCGTTGTAGCCGGTGGGGAGCTGCACGTCCCGGTTGCCGAACGGGTCGCGATAGGTCTCGACCCCGCGGACGTACTGGCTGTAGGCCTCCGCCACCCGGTCCTCGGAGGCTCGCCGGTTCTCATACACCTGCTGGTGCATGGCGCTGATCTCGTCGGTGGTCCGCGCGATATACCGGCTCAGTTCCGCCGCGTTCCGGATGGCCTGCATCTGGTTCTGGATCCAGGCCTCGCGGACCTGCAGCACCCGGCCGAACCATTCCCGGTTCACCCGCACCGACGCGAAGATCGCCTGCAGCAGCGGCGCCTGCCGGTCGAGCTGCCCCTTCTCGGCCCGGAAGCCGAACAGCCGATCCGGCCCCCAGAACATCACCCCGGGGTTCATCGGCACCTGGCTGTACACGATCACGCTGTAGATATCCTCCTCGAAGCTCCTGGCCCCCTCCCGGTACTCGATGCGGGTGCGCGCGGCCGCCACCTGCTTCACCGCGCCGGCCTCCTGCACCGTCGGGGCGATCGCCGCGGCCATCCGGGGGAGCGGCTCGGTGCGAATCACGGCGGGTGACAGCTGGCCGCGGACCTGCGGCAGCAGCAGCTGGCGCACGAAGTTGTCGGGATCGAGCGGGGCGACCACATACGAGCCGAGGTAGAGGCTGCCGGGGGGGAAGCCGAGGAAGCCCTGCTGGCTCCAGGCGAAGGGGAGCGTGGGGAAGAACTCGAGGGCCCGGGCGCCCGCCGGGTCGCTCAGGCGGAGCTGCAGGTAGGCGAGCGTCGAGATCTCGGGCCGCCAGACGATGCCGCCTTCCACCCGCCAGTCCTGGGGGACCAGCACGCGGAAGGCCTCCTCGTTGTTCATCATCGGGTCGCGCACCACCTGCATGCGGAGCCGGAGCGCCGGGCCCTGGCCGGCTAGCGCGGTGGTGAGTGTCATGAGGGCGAGGATGAGGCTTCCGGATGCGCGGCGGGGCATGGGCCCTTCCAGTGGTTTCCACTGGGAGGGTAGCACGGGGGCGGTGAAGGGGGGCTGAACTCCGGGCGAACCCTCTGACCCCGGCCCTCATCCTCCGCCTCGCTTTACCATCCCGCCGGTCGTGTATGCTCATCGCGGCGCACTACCGCGACTTCCTCGCCGGGCGCGTGGAGCGGACGGGCAAGGGACGGGGGACGCGTTGGCGGCGAGTGGGGGCGGCCGATCCGACCGCCTGAAGTTCGGACATGGTCGCCCTGTCGCGACCGGATACCCCGCGACATATTGGCGCCACTCCGGGCTCGCGCCGTCCCCTCCGTATCCCCTCAGGAGCCTCCCATGTCCACCGCCACCGCCGTCACCCCCTTCCAGGTGCAGGCCGACCAGATCGAGTCCTGCAACTGTCCGCCGAACTGTCCCTGCCAGTTCGCCGGCCTGCCCACCCACACGAGCTGCCACTTCCTGATCGGCTATCGCATCCAGCAGGGCACCTTCGGCAAGGTCCGCCTCGACGGCGCGACCTTTGTCGTCGTCTGCCTGTACCCCGGGGCAATCCACCAGGGGAACGGGCGCGTGGCGCTGTTCGTGGCGGACACCCTGACGGACGCCCAGGTGGACGCCATCGCCCAGATCCTGAGCGGCAAGCATGGCGGGATGCCGTGGGAGGCGCTGGCCGCCACCATCACCGCCTTCGAGGGGCCGCTCCGCGCGAAGATCGAGATGACGGTGAACGGCACCCGCTCGAGCTTCCGGATCCCGGGGGTCGTGGACCTGCGGCAGACGCCGCTCCTCGACAGCGTCTCCGGGGCCGAGAAAGAGGTGCACATCGTCTAT
>JAEUJI010000192.1 GCA_016794805.1 Gemmatimonadota bacterium | reverse complement strand
TCGCCCACCTCGAGCCCGCGGCCCCGTACCAGGTCGTCCCGGACCACCTTGAGCACCTCGAGGGTCCGCTCGGGTGAGAGCTCCTGGATCCGGATCGGCTGGAAACGCCGTTCGAGGGCGCGGTCATGCTCGATGAACTGCCGGTACTCCTCATCGGTCGTGGCGGCGATGCAGGCGATCTCACCCCGGGCGAGGGCCGGCTTGAGCATGCTGGAGATGTCGCCGGTCCCCTCCCGCCCGCCGGCGCCCATGATGGCATGCACCTCGTCGATGAAGAGCACGATGCCATCCTGCTTGGCCTCGGCGAGGATGGCTCCCACCCGCTTGTCCAGCTCGCCCACGATGCCGGCGCCGGCCACGAGGGCGGAGGGCTGCAGTCCGAACAGTCGCACCCCGCGGAGGGGCGCCGGTACCTGGTCCTGCGCGATGCGCCGGGCGATCCCCTCGACGATCGCGGTCTTGCCCGTTCCCGCCGCGCCGACGAGCAGCGGGTTCCGCTTGGTGCGGCGGCAGAGGGTCTCGATGATGGTCTCGATCTCGGTGTCCCGGCCGACGCACGATGGCAGGACCCCATCTCGGGCCGCCTGGGTGAGGTCGCGGCCGAAGCGCTCAAGGGTCGGGGTCGGGCTCAGGGTACGGATGCCGGCTAGCGGCGCGGCGGGCGGCGACGGATCCCCCGGCGCCTTTCCGGCCGGCTCGGTGTCGGGCTTGCGGGGCGGGGAGGCTACGCCGAGCTGGTAGGTGACGACGTGACCGGCGGCCCGGAGCGCCGCGGCGACCAGGTCCCGCTCCGCCACCTGCGCCTTGCCCAGCCCGCGGGCGATGGCCCGCGCCTCCTGTGTCAGGCGGTCGGCGTCGAGGGCGGCACCGTTGTTCCCGCCGGTGACCGACTGGCGCAGCGACGCCTTGGTGCCGGCGAGATCGAGCCCGGGCGCGAGCGCCCCGACCATGGGGCCGAAGCGGTCGAGGAAGAGGAGGAGCCAGTCATTGACGCCGACCCCCGGGCGGGGGCCGAGTTCCTGCAGCACCCGTATCGCACCAGGGGTGAGCGGGAGGTCGGGGGCGTCAGGCGTGGTCATGGACCGGTTCTCCCGGGGCGGGGGCCGACGATGGTGGCTGGGTCGGGAGAGTATGGAAGCCGAAGGAAGGCGGCGCAACCAGCGAGTGCGGGGCGGGGCGCCCGTCCCCTCAGCGCGCCTGGCGGGTGGCCCAGGTCCAGTTGAGGGTGGCGAGGAGGGCCGTGGCGGCCAGCACCAGCAACTCCTGCCGGGCCATGCGGGTGGCGAGGAGCGCGGTGCCCGCGATACCAAGAATTGCCCAGATCTTCCCGGCCGGCAGCCGGAAGCTCGCGGGGGGAACGGGCCGCGCGTCCGGTCGCTCCTCGCGGCGGCGGCAGGCGATCAGCGCGGCGCAGACCACGCCATAGGTGAAGAGCCGCGACACCGCCGACAGGGTCAGGTTCTGGAGGAAGCTGCCGGAGGCGGCCAGCAGCCAGACCAGGGTGGCGAAAACCAGCACCGACACATGGGGTGTGTGGAACCGCGGGTGTACCCGGCCGAGCAGCGGGGGCAGATCCCGCTCGACCGCCATCGCGTAGCTCAGGCGGGGAACGTTGACCATGGCGCCGGCGAGGTAGCCGTAGACCGAGATCAGCGCCGCGAGCGCCATGAGCACCGCGCCACCGGGGCCCAGGAGCACGCCGCCCGCGGCGGCAAGCGGGCGGGCGGCGGCGGCGGGTGCTGGAAGCGCGGCGATCACCACCGCCTGCACGGTGCTGTAGATCAGGGCCGTGGTGCCGAGGCAGAGGGCGAGGGCGAAGGGGGCGTCGGCCTGCGGGTTCCGGGCTTCCCCGAGGGGGATCAGCGCCGCCTCGAAGCCGCCATAGGCGAAGACCAGGAGCAGGATGACGTCAAGCCATTCGCGGGGGCCGGCCACGACCGGGAGCGGCGGGCCCGCCGGCGGCGACCCAAGCACGGTGAGTCCCACGGCGACAAACAGCGCCAGCGGCAGCAGCTTGGCCACGATGAGGGCCGCGCTCAGCCGGGCGCCCTGGCCGACGCCGCGGCAGTTGACCAGCGCCAGCGGTCCGAGCAGCGCCAGCAGCACTCCGGCTCCGGCGAGCCGGCCGGCGGCAGCGGGCCAGAACTCGCCGAGGTAGATGACGAAGAGATTGGCGTTGGTGGCGGCGGCGGTGAGGCGCACCAGGTAGGTGAGCCACCCCATCTGGATGCCGGCAAAGCGCCCGAAGGCGACGCGGGCATAGAGGTACGGGCCGCCCGCCTCCCCGAAGCGGCTGGCGAGCTCCGCGAAGCAGGCCATGACCACGCCGATGCCGATCGCGGCGACCACCCAGGCCCAGGGGCTGGCGGC
>JAEUJI010000186.1 GCA_016794805.1 Gemmatimonadota bacterium | reverse complement strand
AGTACCTCCAGGTACTGCTTGGTCAGGGCCTCGGCAGTCAGCGTCTGGTTGAGCAGCTTCTGCTGCTCGCTCTGCAGCCGCGCGACCTCGACCCGGTGCCGCTCGGTCTGGATCTGCTGCTCCTGCGCGATCTTGCCGTTGATCGCCGCGACGACCTGGGCCGGCGGCTGCAGGTCGCGGAGGAAGAAGGCGGTGACCTCCGCGATCCGGAACGGTTCCCCGCCGGCTCGCGGCTGGGTGATGAGGGCGCTGTCCACCAGCGCCTGCATGCCCGCGGCGATTTCGGTCCGCTTGGAGATGTCGTTGATGGAAAAGCGCACCATCCCGTCCCGGACTCCCTGCCGGATGGCGTTGTGGACGATCGAATGAATCTGGTCCTCGGTGCCGATCTCGAGGAAGATCCGCGGGGCGTCCTGGGGATTGATCTGCCACCGGAGGCCGGCGTCCACGGTCATGCCCATCTGCTCGCTGGAGAGCGCCTCGATCGGCTCGACGGCCTCGCCGACTTGCGGGAACTGCTCTTCCCGGGTGGAGTAGCGCTCCACGGAGGACCAGGGAGCCACCATGTGGATGCCGGGGAGCAGCGGCCGCATGTCCACCGTGCCAAAGGCGTGCTTGACCCCGACCTGGCCCGGGTCCACCACCACCACCAGCGCGCCGAAAATGAAGAGCGCGGCCACCGTGGCAAAGAACAGCGCGAACAGCCGCAGCAGCCCGGAACTCTTGCCGCCGGCGGCGCTGGACCGCGCCACCATGAGGAAGAAGGCCACCAGCAACAGGACGCCGCCGAAGACGAGCTTGCCCATGGGAACTCCGGTGTGGGGTAGGGACGCGGGAAGAAGCTAGCGCCGGGGCGGAAAGGAGGCCACTGGTGGCCCTCCGGGAGGCGGTGGCGGCCGGTGCGGGAGCCCGCTAAGATTCCGCGCGTTTCCGGATGGCCTGGGACAGATGGCCGAGTGGTTTAAGGCGCACGCCTGGAGAGCGTGTATACCTCACAAGGGTATCGAGGGTTCGAATCCCTCTCTGTCCGTCCGGGGCCGGGGGCCTGAGGGCCCCCGGCCCTCCATGTTTCCACCCCGGGAGGGAACCGGCGAGCCGCGACCGGCGTATCTTGGAAGACCCCTCGTGTCCGGAGCCCTGCCCGATGCTGATCCGCCGTGCCCCCGAGATCCGCCCCGCCGAGATCACCCCGGAGCCGCTCTACCTTGGACGGCGGGCGTTCCTGTCGGGGCTTGCGGCCGCCGGGGTTGCGCTGACGCTGGGTGAGCGGCGCGCGCTGGCCCAGGGCCTGGCGCGGGAAGGCCTCGCCCGGGACGACGACACGCTCACCCCCTACGACGTGGTGACCACCTACAACAACTTCTACGAGTTCGGGACCGGCAAGGACGATCCCTCCGCCAATGCGAAGGGATTCGTCACCCGGCCGTGGAAGGTTCGCATCGAGGGAGAGATCGCCAAGCCGGGGGACTACGATTTCGACGACCTGGTGCGGCCCTATCAGCAGGTGGAACGGGTCTACCGGCATCGCTGCGTCGAGGCCTGGAGCATGGTGGTCCCGTGGCTGGGCTTCCCCCTCAAGGACCTCGTGGCGCGGCTGCAGCCCACCAGCCGGGCCAAGTTCGTGGAGTTCACCACCCTGCTCGACCCCACCCGGATGCCGGGACAGAAGAGCCGGCTCTTTCCCTGGCCGTACGTGGAAGGGCTCCGGATGGACGAGGCGCTGCACCCGCTCACGCTGATGGTCACCGGGCTGTACGGCAAGCCGCTGCCGCCCCAGAACGGCGCGCCGCTCCGGCTGGTAGTCCCCTGGAAGTACGGCTTCAAGGGCGGGAAGTCCATCGTCCGGATCCGCTTTGTCGAGACCCAGCCGGCGAACACCTGGCAGGTGATCGCCCCGGACGAGTACGGCTTCTACGCCAACGTGAACCCGGCGGTGGATCATCCCCGGTGGAGCCAGGCGCGGGAGCGCCGCATCGGGGAGTTCTACAAGCGTCCCACCCTGCCGTTCAACGGCTACGCCGACCAGGTGGCCGGGCTGTACCGGGGCATGGACCTGGCCCGGAACTACTGACGCCGGCCAGCCCGATCGGCGCAACTTGGCCATGACCAGGCTCACGTTCACCACCCGGGTGCTCAAGCCCGTGGGCTTCCTGGCCGCGGCGGGCCCGGGGCTGTCGCTGCTCTGGCGCACCTTCGGCTCCGGCGACCTCGGCGCCGACCCGGTGAAGACCCTCCAGATCGTCACCGGGCTGTCCACGATCGTCCTGCTGCTGGTGACCCTTGCGATCACGCCGCTCCGCCGGCTCACCGGGTGGAATGAGCTGATCCGGCTGCGCCGGATGACGGGGGTCTGGGCCTTCGGCTACGCCCTGGCCCATGCCCTCGTCTACTTCATCTTCGATCAGTCGCTCGACCCGGGGCTCATCTGGAGCGACACGGTGGAGCACCCGCGGATCGCCGTGGGCTTCCTGGCCTTCCTGCTGCTCATCCCCCTGGCCGCTACCTCCACCGATGGCATGATCCGTCGGCTGGGGCGGCGCTGGGGACTGCTGCACCGCCTGGTGTATCCCGCCGCGGCACTCGGCATCCTCCACTTCCTGATGGTGCAGAAGCTCGATCTCCGGGTCGGCGCCGGCTACGTGGCGGTGTTCGCCGTCCTCATGCTGCTCCGGCTCTGGTCCCGCGGCCGCTCGGGGGTGCGGGAGGCCCCGGCCACCCCCCGCTGAGGGGCGCGGCCCCAGTTCCCTCCGGTGTCGGGAGTGGCTACCTTCCCGCCACCATGCCCTCCCGCTCGACGCTGCTGGACGACCGGGCTATCGCCCGGGCCCTCACCCGCATGGCCTCCGAACTCGTGGAACGCTGCCACGGTACCGCCGACGTGGTACTGGTCGGCATCCAGCGCCGCGGCGTGGAGCTGGCGCAGCGGCTCGCCCGGCTGGTGGAAGCGCAGGAGGGCAAGCCGCTCCCCTGCGGCAAGCTCGACATCACGCTCTATCGCGATGACCTCCAGGCAGTCGGCGCCCGGCCGGTGATCGGCGAGACCGACCTGCCGTTCGACCTCGATGACCGCACCGTGGTGATCGTGGACGATGTGCTCTACACCGGCCGCACCATCCGCGCCGCGCTGGACGAACTGGCCGACTTCGGCCGCCCCAGGCGGATCCTCCTCTGTGTGCTGGTGGACCGCGGCGGGCGCGAACTCCCGATCCAGCCCGACATCGTGGGCGTCCGCCAGGAGACCGCCGGCCGGGACCGGGTGGACGTGCTGGTGCGGGAGCTCGACGGCCGGGACGCCGTGGAACTGGCACGGGCCGAGGGATGAGCCCCGCCACCCTCGGCAAGGACCTGGTCGGGCTGGAGACCCTGAGCGCCGCGCAGATTCTCCTCCTGCTCGACACCGCCGAGCGGTTCAAGGAAGTAAGCGAGCGCCCCATCAAGAAGGTCCCGGCGCTCCGCGGCAAGACCATCGTCAACCTCTTCTTCGAAGCCTCCACCCGCACCCGCATCTCGTTCGAGTTCGCCGAAAAGCGGCTCTCCGCCGACACGGTCAACGTGGCGTCGAGCGGCAGCTCGGTGAGCAAGGGGGAGACGCTGGTCGATACCGCCCGGAACCTCGAGGCGATGCGGATCGACATGGTCGTCATCCGGCACCACGCCTCCGGGTCCGCGGAGTTCCTGGGCAATCGCATCCGCTCCAACGTGATCAACGCCGGCGACGGCAAGCACGAGCACCCCACCCAGGGGCTGCTGGACCTGCTGACGCTGCGGGACCGGTTCGGGAAGCTCGAGGGGCTCAAGGTGGCGATCTGCGGCGACGTCACCCACAGCCGGGTGGCCCGCAGCAACATCTGGGGGCTCAAGAAGCTCGGCGCCGAGGTGGCGGTGTGCGGGCCGCCGAGCCTGGTCCCGCGGGAGATCGGCCAGCTCGGGGTCGAAGTGATGACGCGGATCGAGGACGCCATCGCCTGGGCCGACGCGCTGAACGTCCTCCGGTTGCAGCTGGAGCGGATGACCGCCGGCTTCATCCCCTCGCTCCGGGAGTACAACCGGGTGTTCGGGGTGACGCGGGAGCGCCTGGCGCGGGCCCCGAAGGATCTCGTCATCATGCACCCCGGCCCGATGAACCGCGGGGTCGAGATCGACAGTGACGTGGCCGATGGCGAGCACAGCGTGATCCTGCCGCAGGTGACCAACGGGGTTGCCGTGCGCATGGCGGCGCTCTACCTGCTCGCCGGCGGGTCCCCCGACTGGCAGCACCAGGGAGGCAGTGAGTGATCCGTCCGATTCTCATTCGCGGTGGCCGGGTCATCGACCCCTCCCGCCGGACCGATGGGGTGGCCGACGTCTACCTGGCCGACGGCAAGGTCGCCGCCGTGGGCCGGAACATCGTCGGCGAGGACGGCTGCCAGGTGATCGAGGCGGCGGGGAAGGTGGTGACCCCCGGCCTCATCGACCTCCACGTGCACCTCCGCGAGCCCGGCTTCGAGGAGCTGGAGACCGTCTCCACCGGGGCGATGGCCGCGGCCGCCGGCGGCTTCACCGCGGTCTGCGCCATGCCCAACACCGACCCGCCGCTCGACAACCAGGGCGCCATCGGATTCGTGATCAGCCAGGCCCAGAAGGCGGGAAAGGCGCGGGTCTATCCCATCGGCACCATCTCCCTGGGCCAGAAGGGGGAGCAGCTCTCCGAGTTCGGCGAGCTGCTGAGCGCCGGCGCGGTGGCGGTGAGCGACGACGGCAAGCCGATCATGAACAGCCACCTCATGCGGACCGCCCTCGAGTACGCCAAGACCTTCGGCATTCCCGTGGCAGACCACTGCGAGGAGATCACCCTGGCGCAGGGCGGCGCCATGCACGAGGGGATCGTGGCCACCCGGCTCGGGCTCAAGGGGATTCCGGCGGCGGCGGAGGAGATCCACGTCGCCCGCGACTGCATCCTGTCGGAGCTGACCGGCGGGCACATCCACCTCTGCCACATGAGCACCCGGGGCTCGGTCGAGCTGATCCGGCGGGCCAAGGCCAAGGGGCTGCATGTGACGGCGGAGGTGACCCCGCATCACTTCACCCTGACCCACGACGCCTGCGACGGGTACAACACCAACGCCAAGATGAACCCGCCGCTCCGGGAGCCGGAGGACGTCGAGGCGGTGCGGGAGGCGCTCAAGGACGGCACCGTGGACGTCATCGCCACCGATCACGCCCCGCACCATTATGACGCCAAGGAGCGGGAGTTCGACGACGCCCCCAATGGGATCCTGGGGCTGGAGACGGCCTTCGGGCTGGCGGTGACCCAGCTGGTCCGGCCCGGGCTGATCGCCCTGCCGGACCTCCTGTACCGCATGAGCACCCGGGCGGCCCAGATCTTCAAGCTGCCCGGCGGCACCCTGGCGGTCGGTTCCCATGCCGATATTGCGGTGCTCGATCCGGACGTCGAATGGACGGTGGACCCGGGCCAGTTCTACTCCAAGAGCCGGAATACCCCCTTCGGTGGCCGGAGGCTCTTCGGCCGGGCGGAGGTGACCATCGTCCGGGGGCGGGTGGTCTATGACCGCGCCGCCCCCCCCGGACGGCTTTCGTAAGGCCACTAGCCAGTTACATTTGCACCGACGGGACGGGTATCACGCAGGGAGCCGGGATCCTCGAGCGATGTCTGGACACGACCATGCCGACTTCTGAGAGCCGTAGCGCCATCGAGAAGCTGCTGCAGGACCGGGCCCAGTTCGTGAGCTGGCTGACTCGGCTCAACTCCACCGGCGGGGAGGCGCCCGCCGTGCCGGAGGCGGTTCGCGGCCGGGTGCGCGCGGACTACGAGCGGCGCCTGGAGTCCGTCCTCGAGGAGCTCCGGGGCCACACCAATGCCCTCGAGGAGCAGGTGGCGGGGCTGGTGGCGCGCGCCGGGGAGCTGACCGTTCGGGAGAGCCAGCACAAGGAGCACCTCTCCGAGGCAGAGGTCCGCCACATGGTCGGCGAGTACGACGAGGGCAAATGGGACGGCATCCGGAGCGAACTGCTCAAGGTGCTGGCCCAGGTGCACGAGGAGTTGCGGCACACCAACAGCGAGGTGGACCGGCTGAACGAGGTGCTGGCGACCATCCGGACTCCCGTGCCGGTCACCGAGTCGATGCCGGCGCCGCCCATCCCTGAGCCCGTCGTGTCGGCGCCGGCGGCCCCGCCAGTCATGGCTTCGGGCCCCCGACCGGCCGTGACCACGACCGGTGCCCGCGCCGCTGTTCCGGCCGAGCCACCGGCCATGAGCCCGCCCACCCCGGCGGCGGTTCCCCCCTCCCCGGAGCCGGTGCGGCCCGCGGCGAGTGCCCCGCCGCCAGGTACCACCGAGATTCCCTTCCGGGCGACTCCCCCGAAGCCCGCCCCCCGCGCCCCCGCGCCGCCTCCGGCTCCGAAGAAGGAAGAGCAGCCGGGCCGGACGCTCTGGTTCCCCTCCGGCAAGCCATCAGAGGGGACGGGGGGCAGGGACAGCGGCAAGCTGGACGAACTGGCGTTCCTCAAGTCGGTCACCGGCAACGAGCCCCCCGCGGCGCCTCAGCCCGCGGCCCCGACTGGCCGGGGCCGCGCCAGCGGTGGGTTCACCCGGGCCCCTGAGCCGCCTGCCGCGGAGCCGCCTCCTGAGCCCAAGCCCCCCACGGCGGACCCGGGGAAGGACCGGGGCTCGGCACAGAAGACGCTCAAGTGTGCGGAGTGCGGGACCCTCAACCGGCCCACGGAGTGGTACTGCGAGCGCTGTGGAGCGGAGCTGGCGGCGCTGTAAGCGACGGCTCGGCGGCTCGGCGACTAGAACGAAGAGAGGGTGGGCTCCCGGTCGGGAGCCCACCCTCTGCGCTTTCCTGCTAACCGCCTAACGGCCTTACTGCTTCTTCCCCGCCGCGAGCTTGGCCAGCCGGCTCTTGGTCCGGTTGGCGGCGTTCCGGTGCACCAGGTTCTTGCGGCCCGCCCGGTCCAGCAGCTTGGCCGCCTCGACGAAGGCCGTCTGGGCTTCGGCGGCGGAGCCGGCGGCCCGGACCTTCTTGAGGGCGGTGCGGAGCTGGCTGCGGCGGGTGCGGTTGCGCTCCTGCGCGGAGCGGGACTTCCGCATCGCCTTCTTGGCGGACTTGATACGTGGCACGGACAACCCCTGGTTCGGTGCGATAAGCCGACCTGACCGGGCCGGCGGGAAGCGGACAACCTAGGCGGGGGAGGGCGCAAGGTCAAGCGGGGGGCGGGTTTTCCGCGCTTGGACGCAGGGTTAGATTGGGCCACCCGATGCCTGACCTCAGAGAGTTCGTCCTCGTTGCCCCGGTGCTGCTGTTCTCCTTCGTGGCTCATGAGTATGCCCACGCCCGCACCGCGCTCTGGCAGGGCGATGATACGGCGTACCTGCTCGGCCGGGTGACCCTCAACCCGCTGCCGCACATCGATCCCTGGATGACCATCCTGTTCCCCGCGATCCTCTGGATGCTCTCCAGCGCGGCCGGGATGCCGTTCACCTTCGGCGGGGCCAAGCCGGTGCCGGTGGTGCCCCGCAAGTACCGGAAGTACGTCCAGGGGGACCTCATCGTCTCCTCCGCCGGGGTCATCACCAACCTGCTGCTGGCCCTGGTCTGTTCGGCGATCTTCGTGGCGCTCTCCCTGCTGGCGGGGGTGGCGCCCGGCCTGTCCGATGGGCTGGCCATCCTGCAGCGGATGATGATGTGGGGGATCTGGCTCAACCTGGTGCTCTGCTTCTTCAACCTGATGCCGATCCCGCCGCTGGACGGTTCGCACCTCCTCTATCACGCGCTGCCCCCCGCGTGGGGCGCGCGCTACCGCGCCATCGGCCAGTTTGGATACCTTCCCCTCATGGCGGTCCTGCTGCTCCTGCGTCCCGTGACCCAGTTCTTCCTGGCGCCGGCCTTCTGGGGGATGACGCTGCTCTTCCGCCTGCTGCAGGGGTATGGCATCGGGACCACCTGGAACAGCTTCCAGGGATGACCAGTCCCCAGCCACCCACCACGGCGCTGGGCGCCGAGCCGGCCTTCGTGGTCCAGCTCGACGCGTTCAATGGCCCGCTGGACCTGCTGCTGCACCTGCTCCGCGAGGAGCAGATCGACATCGCGGATATCCCGATTGCCCGGATCGCCGACCAGTTCCTCCAGGCGATCCAGCACCTGGGGCTGAACCAGGCGGCGGACTACCTCGAGATGGCCGGCCGGCTGCTCCGCCTCAAGGCGCAGATGCTGCTCCCGCGGCGCGACGGCGAGGAGGGCTGGGAGGACCCGCGGCATGAGCTGGTGCGCCGCCTGCTCGAGTACCAGCTCATCAAGGAAGTGGCCGGGTGGCTGGAGCGGGCCGCCGACCGCCGTGCGGACCAGCAGCCCCGCGGCTACCTCCCGCCGCCGCCGGAGCTGCCGCCGCCGCCCCTGACCCTCGACCTGCTCGAGCTGCTCAAGGCGGTGGAGCAGGTGGTGAGCCAGATTCCGAGCCCGGTGCTGCACCGCGTGGTGGCCCGCCCGCTGGATACCGAGGGGGCCACCCGGCGGCTGGAAGCGCTGCTGGAGGAGCGGGAGGAGTTCACCTGGCTCGAGGCGCTGGGCCCCCGGCCGACGATCGTGGACCTGCTTTCCACGCTCCTCGCGCTGCTCGAGCTCGCCAAGCGTGGGCGCATCCTGATCGCCCAGCCGGAAGCGTTCGTCTCGTTTACCATCCGCCGGCGGGCCCCGGAACCGGAGCTGGTGCCGGTCCCCGGGGAGCCGCCGACGGTCACCCCGGAGCCGGCGGGCCCGGCGGCGACGGCCCCCATGGCCGAGCTGCCCGCCCCCGGAGCCGTGGAGGACCCCGCATGAAGCCCCTGGCCCAGCTGATCGAGGCGGCGCTGTTCGCCGCCAACCGGCCCATCACGGTCGAGGAGCTGCAGACCCTCGAGCCCGACGCCTCCCTCGCCGACGTGCGCACCGCGCTCGAGGAGCTGCGGGAGCACTACGACTTCGACGGCCACGCCGTCGAGGTGCTGGAGCTGGCCGGAGGGTACCAGATCCTCACCCGGCGGGCCTTCGCGGAGGCCATCGAGCGGGCCCAGTTCGCGGTCCGCACGCCGCGGCTCACCGCCGCCGCCATGGAGACCCTGTCGGTCATTGCCTACCGGCAGCCGGTGGGACGGGCGGAGATCGAGGAGATCCGGGGCGTGTCCGCGGGCGGCGTGCTGCGCAGCCTCCAGGAGCGGGGACTGATCGAGGTCGTGGGCCGGAGCGAGGCGATGGGGCGGCCGCTGCTCTACGGCACCACGCCCCTCTTCCTCGAGCTGCTCGGCCTCCGGGACCTCGGGGAACTGCCCCGGACGGACGAGTTCACCGTCGCGCTGCAGCCGCACAAGCCGGACACCGCCGATTCCGACGAGGCTGCCGCCTCAGTGCCGGCGGAATCATGAGCGAAATGCGGCTGCAGCGCGCCCTGGCGCGCGCCGGGATCGCGAGCCGACGGGCGGCGGAGGAGCTCATCGAGGCCGGCAAGGTCCGGGTGGACGGCAAGGTGGCTACCCTGGGCATGAAGGTGGATCCGGACATCCAGAAGGTCACGGTGGGAGGGAAGGCGATCCCCCGGCTGGAGCAGCGCTGGCTGGCGTTTCACAAGCCGATGGGGGTGGTCACGACCGCGGACGACGAGGAGGGCCGCCGGACGGTCTTCGACTTCGTGCGCGATGTTCGCGGGCTGACGTACGTCGGGCGGCTGGACGTGAACACCACCGGGCTCCTGCTCCTCACGACCGACGGGGAAGCCGTGCACCGCCTCACCCACCCGAGCTACCGCATCCCGCGCAGCTACACCGCGCTGGTGCACGGGCTCGACCCCGCCGCCATCGAGAAGGCGGTGCAGGGCCGGGTGCTGGTGGACGGCAAGGCGGTGGTGCCCACGGCGGTGCGGGTGCGCCCCGGGCGGGACGGCCGCTCCATCCTCGACGTGACACTCAACGAAGGGCGCAATCGTATCGTGCGGCGCTGGTGTGAGGCGATGGGCATCAAGGTGGAACGCCTCTCCCGGCTCTCGTTCGGTCCGATCCGCCTCGGGGACCTCCCGGTGGGGCAGGTCAGGCCGCTCACCCCGGCCGAGGAAGCGAAGCTCTACGCCGTGATTGACCTCGGCCCGGACGCCAAGCCCAGGGCCAAGTCAGGCGCCGGGCCCAGAGCGAAGGGCCGACCGGCCCCGAAGCCCGCACCGAAGGCGGTGTCCGGGTCGGCGCCGCGTCGTGAGCGGGGTCACACCCCGCGCCGGCGGGGCTGACAGCGCTCCGGGCCGCGACTATCATCGGACATCCTCCAACCTGCGCCCCGACATGACCGCACGCCCATCCGTCTCTACCCGCACCGTTGACGCGGGCCCCGTCCAGCAGGCGGCGGCGGAAGTCGGCCGCCGGATTGTGGGGCAGGAGATGATGGTCGAGCGGCTGCTGGTCGGCCTCCTCACCGGCGGGCACATCCTCATCGAGGGCGTCCCGGGGCTGGCCAAGACCCTGGCGGTCAAGACCCTCGCCGAGGTGGTCGAGGCTACGTTCTCCCGGATCCAGTTCACGCCCGACCTGCTCCCCGCCGACCTCATCGGCACCATGATCTTCGACCCCAAGAACCAGGAGTTCCGGGTCAAGAAGGGGCCGATCTTCGCCCAGATCATCCTCGCCGACGAGATCAACCGCGCCCCCGCCAAGGTGCAGGCGGCGCTGCTCGAGGCAATGCAGGAGCGGCAGGTCACGATCGGCGGCACCAGCTTCCAGCTGGAGGAGCCGTTCCTGGTCCTCGCCACCCAGAACCCGATCGAGAACGAGGGCACCTACCCGCTCCCCGAAGCGCAGCTCGACCGTTTCATGCTCAAGGTGCGCGTCGGGTACCCGACCCGGGACCAGGAAAAGGAAGTGCTGCTGCGGCGGAGCGGGCTGGAAGAGGCCGCCGTACGGCAGCTGCTGGACCCCGCCACCATCCTGGCGCTGCGGGAGACCATCGCCGCGACGTTCATGGACCAGAAGGTCGTGGACTACATCGTGGACCTGGTGCGGGCCACCCGGGACCCGTCGGTCGTCGGGCTCGCCAACCTGAAGCCGCTGGTCGCCTTCGGCGCCTCACCGCGGGCGTCCATCGCGCTGGCGCAGGCGGCGCGGGCCAGCGCCTACCTCCGCGGCCGCGGCTACGTCATCCCGGAAGACGTGCGGGCGCTCGCGCTGGACGTGCTTCGCCACCGGGTGCTCCTCACCTTCGAGGCCGAGGCGGAGGAAATCGACACCGACCAGGTGATCACCCGCATCCTCGACGCCGTCCCGGTGCCGTAGGGGCGCCCATGCCCCCCATTTCCCCCGAGATCCTCAAGCAGGTCAAGGCCATCGAGCTGCGCTCGCGGGGGATCGTCTCGTCCCTCTTCGCGGGCGAGTACCGCTCGGTGTTCCGGGGGCAGGGCATGGAGTTCGCCGAGGTGCGGCAGTATGAGCACGGCGACGACTTCCGCGCCATCGACTGGAATGTCTCCGCCCGCCTGGGCCATCCCTTCGTCAAGACCTTTATTGAGGAGCGGGAGATCACCCTGCTCCTGGTGGTGGACCAGTCCGGCTCCACCCACTTCGGCACGCCCCGCAGCAAGGCGGCGATCGCGGTGGAGGTGGCGTCGATCCTCGCCCTGGCGGCCGCGACCACTAACGACCGGGTCGGGGCGCTGCTCTTCGCGGAGAAGGTGGAACGGGTGATTCCCCCCGGCAAGGGACGGCGCCACGCCCTGCGCGTCATCCGCGACCTCGTGGCCTTCGCGCCTGGGGGGCGCCGGACCGACCTCGCCGGCGCGCTGCGCTACGCCACCGGGCTGCTCAAGCACCGGAGCATCGTGGTGGTGCTCTCCGACTTCCTGGCCCGCGGCTGGGAACAGCCCCTCCGTCAGCTGGCGGTGCGGCACGATGTCGTGGCCGTCGCCGTGGAAGATCCACGGGAGACCGACCTCCCCGACGCGGGGTGGATCGAACTGGAGGATGCCGAAACCGGCGCCCGCCTCGTGGTGGATACCGGGGAGCGCCAGGTACGGGGGCGGTTCCGGGCCCTGGCCGAGAAGCGGCGGGAGGAGCGGAATCGCGCCTTCGCCGCCGCGGGGGTGGACCAGGTGCAGATCACCACCCATACCGACTATGCGCAGGCGCTGCGCCGCGCCTTCGCCCAGCGCGCCCGGCGGCTCGGCCGATGATGCCGGCCCTGCTCATCGCGCTGCTGCAGGCGGCGAACCCCACCGTGGGCGACACGATCTGGATCGAGCGCCGGCTGCCGCTTCCCGGGGGCGCCGAGGTGCGGGCCGCCCCGTGGGCGCTCGAAGGCAACCTGGGACTGCTGGGACGCCCCGTGGTGCGGCGTGATGGCGGGGACGCCATTGTGGCCGACCCGGTGGTGGCCTGGGCCGCCGGAACCCATCAGCTCACTGTCCCGGGGCCGATCCTGATCCGGGCCGACGGCCGGTCCGATACGCTGCCCACCGTGACCCGCACCATCGAGGTGGCAAGCGTGCTGCCCGAGGGCGCGGAACC
>JAEUJI010000171.1 GCA_016794805.1 Gemmatimonadota bacterium | reverse complement strand
TTCGTGCTGCTGGTGCAGCTGTTCCAGAAGTTCCCGCTGCTCGTGGTGGTGGCGCCGACCCAGCAGTCCCCCGCCTTCGGGGTGACCCAGCTGCTGGTGCTGGCGCTGTTCGTCGTCCTGGGGCGGGCGGCGGTACGGGGGTACGCCGCCGGCGGGGCGCCGGCGGCCCGCGCATGACCACGGCCGCCCGCCGCCGCACGCTCCTGGCCGCCCTGCTCCTTGCTGCCGGCTGTACCGACCGCAGCCCAGGCGACCCCGGCGTCACCCTGCTCGAGGTCCCCGCCTGGGCTGCCGATGTGGTGTGGTACCAGGTGTTCGTGGAGCGCTTCCGGAATGGCGACCCGGCCAACGACCCGACGGTGGCCGACATCCGCGACTTCACCCCGGCCCCGATGCCGGCCGGGTGGGCGGTGACGCCGTGGGGCTGGGACTGGTACCGTCAGGAACCGTGGGCGCGGGCGACCGGCAGGGACTTCTACGGCACGGTCCAGTTCCGGCGCTACGGCGGCGACCTGCAGGGCGTCCTCGACCGGCTGGACTATCTGCAGGATCTCGGGGTGACGGCGCTCTACCTCAACCCGATCAACGACTCCCCCTCGCTGCACAAATACGATGCCCGGAGCTACGTGCATGTGGACCGGAACTTCGGCCCCGATCCCGTGGGCGACGCGGCCGTCATCGCCGGGGAGCAGATTGCCGACCCCTCCACCTGGGGCTGGACCCGCGCCGACAGCCTGTTCCTCTCGCTGGTGGCCGAGGTGCACCGGCGGGGGATGAAGGTCATCCTCGACTACTCGTGGAACCATACCGGGGTGAACTTCCCCGCCTGGCGCGACCTGGTGGCGCGGCAGCAGGCGTCGCCGTACGCCGACTGGTACTCCGTCGAGCGTTTCGACGACCCCGCGACCCCGGACACCAGCGAGTTCAGCTACCGCGGCTGGGTGGGGGTGCCGTCGCTGCCGGAGTGGAAGAAGGTGGGCCGGCCCGAGGGGAAGACCCACGGCGCCATCGAGGGGAACCTGATGCCCGGGGTGCGCGACCTGGTCTTCGGGGTCACCCGCCGCTGGCTCGATCCCAACAACGATGGCGACCCCTCCGACGGCGTGGACGGCTTCCGGCTGGACGTGGCGGAGATGGTGCCACTCGGCTTCTGGCGGGATTATCGCAAGTTCGTGCGGAGCATCAACCCGCAGGCGTACCTGGTGGGCGAGGTCTGGTGGGAAACGTGGCCCGACCAGATGTACGACCCCGCCCCCTGGCTCGGCGGTGATGTGTTCGACGCGGTGATGAACTACCGCTGGTACATGCCCACCCGGAGCTTCCTGGCCAGTGCCGCGCCGGCGCTCAGCGCCTCCCAGTATGTCGCCGCGCTGGACTCGGTGGGGCGGGGGATCGGGCTGCCGTTCCAGCGGGCGATGATGAACCTGACGGCGAGCCACGACACGCCGCGGTTCTCCACCTCGGTCCTCAACCTGGGCCGCTACAAGTATCACAACGGACCGCGGGAAGATTC
>JAEUJI010000117.1 GCA_016794805.1 Gemmatimonadota bacterium | reverse complement strand
GGCCTCGTTCACTTCGATCAGGTCCATCTGGGGGAGGGTCATCCCGGCCTTCTGAAGCGCCTTGCGCGCCGCCGGCGCCGGGCCGATGCCCATGATGCTGGGATCCACGCCGGCCGTGGCCCATGCCACGATGCGACCGATCGGCTGCCAGCCTCGAGCCTTCACGCTGGCGGCCCCTGCGATGACCAGCGCGGCGGCGCCGTCAGAGATGCCCGAGGCGTTGCCGGCGGTGACGACGCCATCCTTCCGGAAGTAGGGCGGCAACTTGGCCAATGCCTCCGCAGTGGTGTCGGGCCGCATGTGCTCATCGGCCGCCCACGGCTCCGCCTGCTTGGCCTTGCGGTTGGTGATCGGCACCGGGATGACTTCGTCACGGTAGTCGCCGGAGGTCCACGCCTCCCGGGCGCGCTGCTGGCTCAGCAGCGCGACCTCGTCCACGGCGCTGCGGGCCAGCCCATACTGGGTCGCCAGCTTCTCGGCGGTCTCCGCCATGGAGAGGCCGCACTGGCTGTCCTTGAGCGCCTCCCACAGCGCATCCTCGAGGGGGGCAGGCGGGCCGAGCCGGATGCCCCAGCGGGCGCCGCGCACCACGTGCGGGGCCTGACTCATGGACTCCGCACCGCCCACCAGCACCACGGTGGATTCGCCTAACAGGATCTGCTGGGCGCCCTGGATGATGGCCTCGAACCCCGAGCCGCAGAGCCGGTTCACGGTGACGGCGGGGGTCTCCACCGGGCAGCCGCTCCGGAGCGCCACATGCCGCGCCAGGTAGATCGCGTCGGCGCTGGTTTGCAGCGCGTTGCCGAAGATCACGTGATCAATGTCGGCGGGCTGGAGCCCGGCGCGCTCGATCGCGCCCTTCGCGGCAAGGACACCGAGGTCGGTGGCGGAGAAATCCTTGAGCGTGCCGCCGAAGCTGCCGAAGCCGGTGCGGACGCCGCTCAGGATGTAGACGTCGGCCGGGTGCCCCTGGGTGGGCATTGCGGGCTCCCTATATAAGGAAGGGACGGTTCAGGGCCCGAAATATCGCCGGGAGGCAGGGGCGAAGTCGAGCAGGCGGAAGTTCATGCACAACAACGGGTTGGGCGGCCGGCTGGCCACCCAACCCGGGCGGGCGGAGTTCAGGGCGGTTCGGGACGCTACTTGAGGTACTTCTCCGGGATCGGATGCTCCGGCGTTTCTCCCTGCCAGAAGACGGTGACGATCCACCAGCGCGTCCCGTCGTACCGCATCTGGATGCTGTTGATCCCGCGCTGGAACGGCTTCTCGTCCTCCGGCTTCCAGCGGCTCTCGTAGGTGCTCCAGGCCTGCACCATGTTGCCGAAGCGCTCGGTCTTGCGCGCCGCCTCGATCTCGAAGAAGCCGCGCTGCTCCAGCGTGGAGCCGGCGGTGGTGATGTACTCGTCCACCGTCCAGGTGCGCTGCTGCCAGCTTCCGTCCTGCGCCTTGAAGGTGGGAATCAGGCGTGCCCCCGGCTGGAACAGGGAGCGCATCCGGTCCCAGTTGCGCTTCTGGCCGGCGGGGCCCGAGATCACGTCGTACAGCGCCGCGATGATCGCGTCTTCCGAGGCGACATCGGCGGGGTTGGCGGCGGGCTGCGGGGCGGCGGCCGGGGCCGGCGCGGCCTGCGCGCCGAGCCCGGAGCCGGCGACGGAAGGGAGGAGGAGCGCCAGCGGCAGGAGCAGGTGTCGCAGAGTCATGGGTCGCAGGTGTAAGAGTTGGGTATGCCCGGCGCCGGGCGCGTCCCGGGCGGCCGGTGCCCTACGGAAGCATCGGGCTCAAGGTGACAGTTCAGCGGGTGGCGGGCCGGGCCAGGAGGCGGACCCGCCCGGGCTGCGTCAGGGCCAGGACAAGGATGGTCCCGGTGCCGGTGTGCTCCGCCAGGAACTGGCGAACGACCGATCCCTCCGCCGCGTCCCGCACCGCGATGGTCCAGTCGCCGCCCATCCACTCCCGGAAGATCCGCTCCAGCTTTTCCTGGCGGTCGCGGGCCGGCCCCATGTCCTGGCTGGCAAAGAGCAGGCAGGCATACGAACCGGTCCGCTTCACTTCGCAGTCGAACACGCTGGGCGGATCAAGGATCGTCTCCCGCGCCTGCTCGGAGCCGGATTCGACGATCACCCGTCCGGCGATCGCGGCGAACGAATCGCGGCTGGACTGGAGCAGCGAATCGAGCACCGGGCGCCAGCGCTTCGGGTCGGTCTTGGCCGCCGCGCACTCCCGCCACCAGGCCAGCAACCGTTCGCCACCGAGATGGATCTGGTCCCCGGAGGCGGAGCGCCACTCCCGCGCCAGCACTTCGAAGTGACGCGGCTTGAACTGTCCCGACTCCGCCAGCAGCTGCGCCGCCCAGCAGTCGGCCTCCCGTTCGACCCGGGCCCGCTGTTCCACGGTGCTCGCGTTCTGGTAGCTGTGGCGCAGGGTGATGTGCCCGCACTCGTGCAGGTAGATGTAGATCCGGCCCGCCTCCGAGAGCGTGGCCAGCCGCGGCCGGTTCCACCAGATCACCGGCTTGCCGTCGGACCCGATGCCGGCCATGGCCGGATAGGTGGCGTCGGTCTGCTCCTCGTTGCGGACCGGCTGGCCGTCCCGGTCGAGGCAGGCCGCGAACGGAGCCTGCGCCGCCAGGCGCGCGCCCGGTGCGGCGCAGAGGAACAGCAGGAGGACGGGAGTGGGGCGCATGCGGGCCGGACCTGGGCTGCGGCGGGACTGGCGGCGGCTAGCCCTCGCCGACCGGGTGGCCGCAGCCGATGCAGTGCTTCCACCCCAGCTCGAGTTCCGCCTGGCACTCGGGGCAGCGGGTGAAGCTCTGGTTCTGGCCGCAGTGGGGGCAGAAGTGCACCGTGCGGCCCGCGGGCAGGTGCCCGCCGCAGAAGCCGCAACGGGCGCCGGAGTCGCGCCGCCGGGCGCCGGCGGGCTCCGGCTCGGCGGTGATGCGCGGCGGTGGTGGTACCATCGGCGGGGCAGGCAGCGCCGGTTCGGCGGTGAACAGCGGGCGCACCGGCGCCTCGGTACGCCGCGGCGTGGGGTCGGTGCGGCGCAGGGGAGCGTCGGTGGTGGAGAGCTCGAGGTTGCGGCGGGCGGGCGGCTCCGCCGGCTCAATATCCGGCGCCGGGCCGGACAGCACCGGGAAGTCGAACTCTTCCTCGGGGGGCGCGTAGGACTCGTCGGGGCCGGGCCCGAGGGCGTGCGCCAGCGGCTCGGTGCCGAGGACCAGGTCCGCCCGGGCGTACTCCCGCAGCACTTCGAGGTCGGGGTTGGGGCTCTCCAGCTGATCGCGGAACACCTGCGCGATGTCCTCCGACTGCAGCCGCACGAAGCCCCCTTCGCCGGCCGCGAGGCGGAGCACCAGCATCTCGTAGTCCTCGACGGTGTCGATCTGGAGGGAGCGGCGGTTGGCGCGGTAGGGCATGACGGAGCCGAGCAGGTCACCGAGCGCGAGCGGCCGGTGCAGGCGTGCCGGGTCAATCGCGATTAGGTTATCCACCAGCCGCCGGAACAGCCGTTCGAGGTCGGTCATTGCACAGGTGAGACTAGAGCCGGCTTCCCGCAGTGTCAAGCAAGGACCAGCGATGCGCGCCTTCCCGATTCTCCTCAGCAGCGTCATGATCGGGGCGCCGCTCGCCGCCCAGGGCAACTGCAGCCCGTCCGGCAGCTCCCGCGAGGCGAATCTCTTTGCCCACTTCTCGGTCCCGCTGGCGTACAGCATGGGGCAGGCGCCGTGGATCTACCGTCCCGGCTCGGTGCAGTGGAGCGTCGAGGGAACCTACCTGCCCGACGCCTCCGCCCGGTTGCGCACCCCGGTCCGCTGCCGTCCCACGGCGGGTCCGGAGGACTGGAATGTGGCGCAGGTCCTGCCGCGGCCGCGGGTGGGCTTCGTGCTCGGTGATGGCGTCCTGATGGAGGTGAGCTGGGTTCCTCCGGTGCGGATCCAGGGGGTCAAGCCGAACCTCTGGAGCTTCGCGCTGTCGCGGACCATCCCGATGAACGCCAGGGGCGGGATGTTCAGCGGCCGGATCCACGCCACGATCGGGAGTGTCCGGGCGCCGATCACCTGCCCGGAGGGCGCCAGTCAGGACGCGACGAGTCCCTGCTTTGGTGGCACCACGTCGGATGACAAGTTCGCCCCGAACATCTTCGGGGTGGAGATGGGATTCACCGTGCCGCTGATGCAGGGGAGGGTGCGGCCCTACGTCGGGGGCGGGTACAACATCCTGCACCCGCGCTTCCAGGTGAGCTATCGCGATTCCCTGGGCCAGCGCAACGACCAGAAGGTGAAGGTGAACCTCAGCCGGATCACCGCGTTCGGCGGGCTGACCCTGGCGCTGTCGGACGGGATCCTGCTCTCGGGGGAGGCCTACTCCGCGCCCGCGGACCTGGTCACGGGGCGGGTCCGGCTCACGCTCGGGTTCGGCGGGCGGCGGCGGCAGTAGGGGCGACCGGCCGGTCGCCCCTACTGCCCCGCTCCTCCGATCATCATTCGGCCAGCCGCAACGGGAACGATTCCCCCGCCTTCACCCGCCGCTCCAGCGCGGCGAAGCTCGCGTCCGGATCGTAGTCCTGGTACAGCCCGAGCTTCCGCTTTCCCTCCAGCCACTCACCGAAGCCGGACTCGACCGCGCCCTGGCTGGTGACCTGCTCCGTGGCCGCCAGGACGGCCAGGTCATTGGCGTACTCGTTCTTCGGGTGCCCCTTGTGGCCGCGGACCCAGCCGAACTGCACCCGATGGCGCCGGGCGGAATCCACCAGCACCCGCCACAGCTCCAGGTTCTCGATGGCGCCGCCCTTCCGGGTCCAGCCGCGGGCGATCCACCCCGGCACCCACTCCCGCATGCCCTTGACCAGGTACTCGGAATCCGAGATCAGCAGCACGTCGAGCCGCTTGCCCTTGCCGGCCAGGAGCTGCAGCGCGGCGATGGCGCCGGCGAGCGCCATGCGGTTGTTGGTGGTGTCGGGGGCGTGAATGTGAAAGTCGCGGCGCTGGATGGCGCCGCCGGCGCGCACCTCGATCAGGCCGCCGGCGCCGCCCGGAGTGGCGCGGTCCTGGCCGTTGCCGAGGCAGCTCTCATCAAGGTGCAGTACGGCGATGGGCAGTGGAGACGCGGGCACCAGGGGAGGCGGTCTGCAGGTGGACCAGCACGGGAATCTCGGTCGCCCGCAAGATAACCTCGGTATGTGAAGGCACGAGCCACCCCGCCTCTTCCCGGTGCGCGCCGGCGAAGAGGGCATCGGCCCCGAGCCGGGCGATCATGGCCGGAATCGCGGTCTCCAGCTCACCCTCGACCAGGTGGGTCTCGAAATCGAGCGGCGCCATGGACAGCGCCCCCGACGCCCGCGCCAGCGTCTGCCGGCCCCGCTCGTCGTCCTCCGCCACGTGTACCACGTCGAGATGCGCCCCGGTGATGCTGGCGAACCGTCCGGCGAAGGCCAGCGCCCCCTCGCTCGCGGGGCCGCCGGCGTAGGCCACGAGCACCCGGTCCATCTGCGTGGGGCGCCGGCCGCAGACCAGCACCGGCCGCGGCGAGCGGCGGATCAGCTCCCGGGTATCGGGGCCCAGCGCATCCCCCCCGGCGCGGAAGCCGGCGCGCCCCACCACCACCACGCCGACCTGTTCCGCCAGCACCCGCAGCGATTCCACCACATCCCCCTCGCGCCACGCCGTCTCCACCTCCAGGCCGGCGCGGCGGATCGCGCCCGCGGCGTCGTCCAGCATGAGCTGGGCGGCCTGGTCGTGCTCGCGGCGGGTGGACGGGGCGTTGCCCGGGGTCCACTCCATCCAGGGCGCGCCGAGCGACATCTCCGAGGTCTTCCCGGGCGGAAGGGAGATGTGCGTCAGGAGGATGCGCGAGCGGAACCGCTGCCCGATGAGCATCGCCTGCGCCAGCGCCACCTGGGCCTGGGGGGAGCCATCCAATCCCACGAGGAGGGATGTGAACATGGCCTGAGGGTGGGGGTCCGGACCGGGGGTGTCAAGGAGGGGAGGGG
>JAEUJI010000110.1 GCA_016794805.1 Gemmatimonadota bacterium | reverse complement strand
TAGAGCGCCGCCAGGTCCAGGCTGCCGGTCATGGCCGTCCACCCCACCAGCGGCGGGAAGGCGCCGGCGGCGCCGCCGATCACGATGTTCTGGGTGGTGAGCCGCTTGAGCCAGGCGGTGTAGATCAGGACGTAGAAGAGGTAGCCGCTGAAGGCCATCCAGGCGGAGAGCGGGTTCACCTGGGTCCAGAAGATCCAGAACGCCAGCGCCCCCTGCGCCAGCCCGAAGGCCAGGGCCGCCCCGGCCGGGATCCGCCCCGAGGGAATCGGGCGGAGCCTGGTCCGCGACATGAGGGTGTCGATGTCCCGGTCGAACCACATGTTGACCGTGTTGGCCCCCCCCGCCATCAGGTAGCCGCCCAGCAGCACCCAGAGCACCAGGGCCGGAGACGGGAGGCCCTTCCCCGTGATGAACATCGGCGCCACGGTGGTGAGCAGCAGCAGCGAGATGATCCGCGGCTTGGTGAGGGTGACGAGGTCGGCGAGGATGCCCTTGAGGGCGGTTGGGCGGTTGGGCGGTTGGGCAGTAGACGGCTCGGCGGCTGGACGGCTCGGCGGCTCAGCAGCAGACGGCTCGGCGGCTGGACGGCTCGGCGGCTCGGCCTGCCGGAGTACGCCGGAATCCACCTCGAGTCCCGCCTGATCCCTGACTTCCCCCGCCACACCGAGCCGCCGAGCCGCCGAGTCGCCGAGTCGCCGCCCCCGAAACCCCACCACCACCGCCGCCACCCAGAGCAGGGAGCCCACCAGCAGGTGGGCCGCCCGGAGGCTGGTGGGGAGCATCTGGAGCATCATGGCCGCGCCGACCCCGACCTGCAGCGCCGCGAGGCCGGCCAGCCACCCCGCCGCCCGGCGGTATTCCACCGCACCCTCTCCCTCGAGCCGGCGGGCCGCCAGCAGCACCGCGGCGGTGTACCCCAGGAACAGGAAGGCGAGGATGCGATGCACGTAGTGCAGCCGGCCCAGGGCTTCGGCGGGCGGTGCCAGGGTGCCGGCGCAGAGCGGGAAGCCCAGGCAGTACACCCCGGCGTCGTAGTTGGCGACAAAGGCGCCGAAGGTGATGACCACGAACGCGAACCCGGTGGCGATCGCCGCCGCCGGGAGCGGGGCGCCCGGCGCCTCCGCTTCGCCCCGGAGCCGCGCGCCGGACCGAAGCACCGCCACCACCAGCACCGCGAGCAGCAGCATCGCGTTGGTCAGGTGAATCACGACCGTGGGCGCGGCGTTGAAGAACTTGACCGTCACCGCCCCCAGGATCACCTGCAGCGCCAGCACGGCCAGCGCGGCGTACGCCGGGCCGCGGAGGAACCGGTCCTCCCGATGGCGCTTGAAGGTGAGCGCGGCCAGGCAGAGCACCATCGCGGAGAGCATGGCCGCCACCCACCGGTGGCTCCATTCGATCAGCTCGAGGGTATTGGAGAGATCGGGGAAGACCCGGCCGTTGCAGAGCGGCCAGTCCGGGCCGCAGCCCATCCCGGCGCCCATGATGCGGGTGACGCCGCCAAGCGTGATCAAGCCGACCGTGAGGCCGGTTGCCGTCATGGCTACGCGGCGGTACCCCTGGGCACCGCCAGCGGCCTGTGAACTCATCTGGAGCACTCCGTCATGCAGGATCCGGCCCCGGAGGGGTCCGGGGCAGGGGGGAAAGAACGGCCCGGGACGTGGGTTGTCAAGTCGCCCAACTCAAGGCAAGTTCATACTTTAGGGCCACTTCCCGGGCCCCGTCCAGTCCCGACTTCCTCCGGTCCTCCCTGATGAATATTCCCGCCGCCGATCCGTGGGGCGAACGCCTCTCCCGCCGCCTGGGCCTCTGGAGCGCCGTGGCCGTCCTGGTGGGCTCCACCATCGGCAGCGGCATCTTCCGCACCCCCGCCTCGGTGGCCCAGCGGATCGACGATGTCCCCCTCTTCCTGCTGGCCTGGGTGGTGGGCGGGGTGGTGGCGGTCTGCGGCGCCCTGACCTACGCCGAGCTGGCCGCCGCCTTCCCCCGGAGCGGGGGGATGTACGTCTTCCTCCGGGAGGCGTTCGGTCCGGTTCCCGCGTTCCTCTTCGGCTGGGCCGAGCTGCTGATCATCCGGCCGGGGGCGTATGGGGCCATCGGGATCACCGCCTCCGCCTATACGCTGCGTACCATGGGCCTGGACCCTGCGGCCGAGGTCTGGGGCCTCCCGGTTCGGGGGGACCAGGCGCTGGGGGCGGGGTTCATCATCTTGGTGGCGGCGGTCAACTACTTCGGGATCCGGCGCGGCGCGGTCATCCAGAACATCAGCACCGCGTTCAAGGTGGGGGCGCTGGCGGCGCTGATCCTGATGGGATTCGCCCTGGGCGACGGCATGGGCGTCGGCGCCCTCGTGGAGCAGCGCGCCGTTGTGGCCGCCTCTCCGTTCCTGCTGGCGATGGTGTCGATCCTGTGGGCCTATGACGGCTGGGCGGACCTGGCCTTCGTGGGCGGCGAGGTGAAGGATCCGCAGCGGACCCTGCCCCGTGCGCTGATCATCGGGACCTCGGTGGTGGTGGCGCTCTACATCGGCGCCAACCTGGTCTATCTCTATCTCATCCCGATCCAGCAGATGAAGCAGGCGGAACTGGTCGCGGCCGACGTGGCCAGCCTCCTGATCGGTCCGGCCGGCATCATCGCCATCTCCGCCGCGGTGGCGGTCAGCACCTTCGGCACCCTTAATGGGTCCATGATGACGGCGCCACGGATCTTCTTCGCCATGGCGGAGGACGGCCTCTTCCCCAAGGCCATCGCCAGGGTGGACGCCAGGACCGGGGCCCCCACCGCCGCCATCATCCTGGCCGCCGTGCTCGGCGTGATCTTCATCCTGATCCGGACCTTCACCGAACTGGCGGACCAGTTCGTGATCGGCATCTGGCCGTTCTACGCCCTGGCCGTGGCCGCAGTGTTCGTGCTGCGGCGCACCCAGCCGGACCTGCCCCGGCCCTACCGCACCGCCGGGTACCCGGTGGTGCCGCTGCTCTTCCTGGGGGGCTCGCTCTTCCTGCTCGGCAACTACCTGGTGTCCGAGACGAAGGCGTTCGTGATTGACGTGGCGGTGATCCTGAGCGGGGTGCCGGTGTACTACGGGTGGAAGAAGTGGGGGGGAGGGCGGTAGGGCGATTAGGCGATTAGGCGATTGGGCGATCGGAAGCTGGCGCGAGCCGAGGCGGGCAGGGTGGAGCGCGCGTCAGTGAGCGGTCGGATCGATTGCGCCCTCAACTTGCGCGCGAACTGCTGCGCGCGGAATCCTGGCCGACTCGGCGAGCCCCGTCCCCGTCGACCCGCCCTACCGTCTTACCGCCCGATCTCGAGCGAGACATCCGCGGCGATGACGCTGTGGGTCAGCGCCCCGATCGAGATATAGTCCGCCTCCGCCTCGGCGAAGGCCCGGATGTTCTCCAGCGTAATCCCGCCGGTGGCTTCGATCTCGATCCCGGGCGCCAGGGACCGGGCCAGCCGGCCCCACTCGAGCACCGTGGCGGGAGCCTGGTTGTCCACCAGCAGCCGGGTGGCGCCGGCGGCGCACGCCTCCTCCAGCTGGGCCCGGCTTTCCACTTCCACGAAGCAGTCCACCACCTCGCTGGCGCGGGCCTGCTGCAGCGCCTGCGCCAGGGTCCGCCCGCCGCGTTCAAGCGCCCGCCAGTGGTTGTCCTTCACCATCACCGTCGTGGCCAGCCCCAGCCGGTGCAGGTGCCCGCCACCGGCGATCACCGACGTCACGTCCAGGAGCCGGAGGCCCGGGGCGGTCTTCCGGGTGTGCAGGATGCGGGTGTGGGTGCCGCGGACCGCGTCCACGTAGCGCCGCGTCAGGTTGGCGATCCCGGTGGCGCGCTGCAGCAGGTTGAGGATTACCCGCTCGGCGCGGAGGATGCGTCCCAGGTCCCCCCGCAGCAGGCCGAGGGTGCTGCCCGCCGGGACCACCGCGCCGGAGGCGTGATACCAGGTAACCGGTGGCAGGTCACAGGCGCTCGCCACCGCGTCGGCGTAGGGCATGCCGGCCACCACGCCGCCGGTCCGGAACTCCAGCACCCCGGTGGCCACCTGGTCCGCGGTGACCGACACCTCGGTCGTGATATCCCGTTCGCCGTCCTCGGCGAGCGCGGTGCGCGCCACCCGGCGCGCATCGGCGCCGACCAGGGCCCGCAGGTCGCGCTCGATCAGCATCGGGTCAGTCCCCCGGCTTCCGGGCCACGCCCGGCCCCAGCGCCACCATCCGGTCGAGCGACAAGCGGGCGCGGTCGGCGATCGCGGCCGGCACGCTCACGTGGTAGCGATCCAGCGTCAGCGCATCCCGGGTGCCTTCGAGCGTGATGGTCTTCATGAAGGCGCAGACGGCGGCGCGGTCGGCGGCGAAGAACTGCTTCTCCGGCGCGAGCTGCTCCATCCGGTGCATGATCCCCGTCTCGGTGGCGATGATGAACTCGCTCGCCGGCCGCTCCTTCACCAGCTGGATCATCCGCTCGGTGGACGCGACGTGGATCCCCTCGCTCGGGATGTCTCCCTGGCCCATGGCGTAGATGAGCTGGCCGGCGCAGCCGCACTCGGGGTGCACCAGCACCTCGGCCGCGGGGTGCTCCTGCCGCATCCGCTCGAGGGTGTGGGGGTTGATGTCCTTGTGCACGTGGCACTCCCCCAGCCACACCTCCACCTTCCGGTCGGGCCGCAGGCGGCGCACGTGGGCCCCGAGGAAGAAGTCGGGGCAGAACAGGATCCCATGCTCCTCGGGGATCGCGTCGATCACCTCGATCACGTTGCCGCTGGTGCAGCAGTAGTCCAGCTCCGCCTTCACCTCGGCGGTGGTGTTCACGTAGCCCACCGCGATGTAGCCGGGGAACTTCCGCTTCCACTGCCGCACGTCCTCCGCGGTGATCGTCGCCGCGAGGGAACAGCCGGCCCGCAGGTCCGGCAGCAGCACCCGCTTGCCGGGCGCCAGGATGGCCGCCGTCTCCGCCATGAAATGCACGCCGCAGAAGACGATCACGTCGGCGTCGGTCGCGGCCGCCTTGCGGGAGAGGCCCAGGGAGTCGCCCACGAAGTCGGCGACGTCCTGCACCTCGGCCCGCTGGTAGTTGTGGGCCAGGATGACCGCGTTCCGCGCCTTGGCCAAGGTGCGGATCTCCGCCTGCAGCGCGAGGATCGCGGTCCGGTCCAGGGTGGTCGGTTCGATGACGGGAAGCGCCAGCGTCATGCACCGCTCCGGCTGGTGACGGGCGCGGCGCCGGGGGCCGGCACCGGCGGGTAGTCGAGCCGCCGGTGGCCGCCGCGACTCTCGCGGCGGCGCAGTGCGGCATGGGTGATCAGGCGGGCCACCAGCAGCAGGTTCCGGGTGCGCCATGCCTCGGGGTGGATCCGCCCCTTGAGCGCGGTGAGGGCCCGGCGGGCGCGGCGCAGCCCCTGTTCGGTCCGCACCATGCCCACGTCCGCGGTCATGATGGCGCGGATCTCGTCGGCGATCGGGGTTGCCGCGGCGTCGGCGGCCCGGGCGGCCACCGAGCGGTCGGTCGTGGGCGGGAAGGCGGGCACCGAGCGGGGCCCGCCCGGCGCCGTGCCCCACCGGGCGATGAGCGGGTCGGCGCGGTGCGCCGGCACCGGGCGCGGGCGATGGCCCTCCATCCAGTCGTCCGGTCCGGTCCGCGCCGTCAGGGCCCGCGCCACCCGGTCGGCGAACACCATCCCTTCCAGCAGGGAATTCGAGGCCAGGCGGTTGGCGCCGTGTACCCCGGTGCACGCCACCTCGCCCACCGCCCAGAGTCCCTCCCGGGTGGTGCGTCCATGCATGTCGGTCAGGATGCCGCCCATGGCGTAGTGCAGCGCCGGCGCCACCCGGAGCAGGTCGCGGGCCGGGTCCAGGCCGTGATCGGCCAGGATCTTGGTGACCCCGGGGAAGCGGACCGGGAAGTCGGTGATCTCCCGGGCATCGAGCCAGGCGCCGCCGGTGGCGTCGGCGGCGGTGACCGCGCGGGCCACCACGTCCCGCGGGGCGAGTTCCCCCCGGGGGTCGGCGTCAAAGGCAAAGCGCCGTCCATCGGTGTCCACCAGGATGCCGCCCGCGCCGCGCACGGCTTCGGTGATGAGGGGGGCAGGGTTCACCCCGGGGAGCTTGAGCGCGGTGGGATGGAACTGCAGGAACTCGATATCACGGAGCTCGGCGCCGACCCGCCAGGCCAGGGCCCAGCCGTCCCCGGTCGCCACCAGCGGATTGGTGGTCACCTGGTAGAGCTGGCCCACCCCGCCGGTGGCGAGCACCACGTCGCCGGCGTCGAGCGCCACCGGCTCCCCGTCCCGCAGGGCGATGACCCCGGTGATCCGCTGGCCGTCGTGCCGGAGCGAGGCCACCTCGGTGTAGCGCAGGATCTCCACCAGCGGGTGGCGGCGGATGATGTCGGTGAGGAAGGCGACGATCGCGGCGCCGGTCCGGTCCCCTCCCGCATGGATGATCCGCGGCTGGGTGTGCGCCGCCTCGAGCCCGAAGCGGAGCGAGCCGTCGGGGCCGCGATCAAACACCGCGCCGGCGCGGAGCAGCTCGCGGATCCGGTCGGGGCCTTCCTTGGTGAGGATGCGGACGGCTTCGGGGTCGGAGAGGCCGTCGCCGGCGGCGAGGGTGTCGGCGGCGTGCTGGCTGGGGCTGTCGCCCGGGCCCAGCGCCACCGCCACGCCCCCCTGGGCCCAGGCGCTGGCGCTGTCGGCCAGCAGTCCCTTGGTGAGGAGCACCGAGGCGCGCCCCGCATTGGCCAGCCGCCACGCGGTCCACAACCCCGCGATGCCGGTGCCCACGATGATGGGCCGGGAGGATGATGCCATGCCCAAAGATACAGCACGGGGCGACCCTTGGGGTCGCCCCGGTACCCAATCACCTGATCTCCCAATCGCCCAATCGCCTAATCGCCTATTCGCCCAATCGCCCATCCCCCTACGACCGCACCCGGCTGATCAGCCAGACCGCCGCGGCCAGGAAGATCGCGTTGGGGGCCCACGCCGCCGCCACCGGGTTCACCACCCCGGTCACCCCCACCGCCTTGGACAGCTGGATGAAGGACAGGAACACCACCGTGGTCCCCAGGCTGATCGCGATCCCGATGGCGGTGCCCTGGCGCGGGGAGGTGATCGCCAGCGGCGCCCCGAACAGCGCGATCACCAGGCAGGTGGCCGGCAGCGCGATCTTGAGCGCCCGGTCCACCTCGATCTTGCTGGTGTCATTGCCCGAGCGCTGCAGCGCCTCGATGTACCGGGTCAGCTCCCGGTAGCGCATCTCCTCCGGCGCCTTGGGCTCGGCCAGCAGGTCCACCGGCTCCTGCGACAGCGCCCGGAGCCGGGCCGACGCGAAGCGGTACGTCACCTGGGTGCCGTTCTCCAGCAGCCGCCGGCTGGTGCCGTTCCAGAGCTGCCAGGTGCGCAGGGTGTCGTTGTAGGTGGCGCTGTCCGCCGTGATCGCCAAGTTGGGGTAGTCGGGGCCCTTCCCCTGCCGCTCGAACACCAGCTGCCGCAGCATCCGGTGCTGCACGTCGAGCGAGCGGATGGTGTACACCCAGCCCTGGTCCGCGCGGAAGACGAAGTTGTACCGGGCGGTGCGCGGCTTCGCGACCTTGGCCTTCTGCAGCTCCAGCTGCTTGCTGGTGGCCTCGGGCGCCAGCTCCCCGACCACGAACGAGAGCCCGGCGGCCCCGATCGCGGCGAGGTAGATCGGCAGCGCCAGCCGGTGAAAGCTCCACCCCCCCGCCTTGGCGGCGGTCAGCTCCGAGTGGCGCCCCAGGTTGCCGATGGTGAACACCGTGGCGAACAGGACCGCCGCCGGCATCACCAGGAAGATGTTCTCCGGCAGGGCATACATGTAGCTCTCGACGATCTCCGGCAGCTTGAGCCCCCGGTCCAGCAGCCGCTCCAGGTTGTCGGTCATGTTGATCATGATGGACACCACCGGGAAGCCGATCGCGGTGAGCCCGAAGATCATCACCCAGGAGCGCAGGACGTAGCGGTCGAGCAGGCGCACTCAGGCCGCCGCCTTCTGCCGGCGGAACCGGCCGGTGAGGTTTTCCCACAACTCGGTCAGGTCGCCGCCGCGGGTGGAGCCCGACTCGCGGCCGACCCGGATGATCCCGATGATCGCCACGGTCACGAAGATCAGGTTCGGCGCCCACATGGCGAGCCAGGGCGGGACGATGTTCTTGTTGCCCAGCCCCTCGCCGGCGATGAGGCCCACATAGTAGATGGCGAACACGCCGAGCCCGCCGCCGATCACCAGCCCCATGCCGCCGCGGGGAAAGCGGAGTGCCATGGGGATCCCCACCAGGGCGAAGACCAGGCAGGCCACGCTGATCGCCCACTTCTTGTGGACTTCCACCAGGTACTGGTTGGCCCGCCCGCCGGAGGTCTTGACCTCGTCCCGCGCGGCGGAGACCTCGGCCCAGGAGGTGAGGTTGGTCGGGAGCCGCATCCCCGGCTGCCGCACCGGCGGAAGCACCACCCCCGCGAGCGGCATTTGGGGGACGTTGTCCGTCTCCCCGTAGCTCGGCACGACCGGTTCCGGCGACTGTGTGCCCGAGTCCCCGGACGCCGTCCCCACCCTCTGGCCAAGGGCGGCGAACGCCCGGCAGTAGGCCGGCGGCTGGGGACGGTCGGCGCGGGCCGGCCCGCCCGTCTGGGGCAGCACCAGCAGCGCCCGGAGGTCGCGGTCGGCCGAGATCCGGCGGCGCGCCTCCGCCAGGCGGACCTCGTAGCGCGCGCCGCCCACCACGTCCATCATCTCGCAGGTGGTCATCTCCCGGTCGCCCCGGACCCCGTCATTGGCCTCGAGGTCCAGCCGGTTGGAGACATCCCGGACCCGGATCGTGTTGGTGGTGAAATCGGTGATCTGCATCAGCGACGGGTCGCTCTGGCGGAAGGCATGGACCGAGCCGTCGAACAGCTTGAGCTGCAGGTCGGTCCCCACCTCGGTGAAGCCCATGACGCCGCTGTCGGCGTAAATCACCCTGCGGCCGTCGGTGCCGGCCATGTCGTAGATGGTGACGCTGCGGAGCCGCCCCGAGGTCGGATCGATGCGGCTGGCGCGGAGGAAGAGCCCGGAGGGGGGGATCTCGTTGATCACCTGCTCCCGGAGCTCCAGCGTCGGCTTCTTGCGCTGGATGTTGATCAGCAGGTTGCGCAGCCGGGCGTTCGACTCGGGGAGCACCTGGTCGGTGAACCAGAAGTTGACCGCCGTGATGAGCACCCCGACGAGCACCATGGGCCGGACCAGCTGGCCGACGCTCAGCCCGCTGGCCCGCATCGCCGTGATCTCGCTGTCGGCGGCCAGGTGGCTGAAGGTGTAGAGCATCGCGACCAGCACCGCCATCGGCAGGGTCATGGCGATGATGAACGGCAGGCAGAGCAGGAACACCTCGCCGATGACCGACCAGGGCAGCCCCTTTCCCACCAGGGCCCCGAACCGCCGGGCCACCTGATTGAGCAGCATGATGCTCGTCATCGCCAGGAAGGCAAAGACCAGCGGGGAAATGAACTGGCGGACGAGGTACCGGTCGAGCAGGCGCACGAGTGCCGAAGTCTCCGTGTGGTAACGAGTTGTATGCCTTCTACCTGGCCAGTATATTCCCGGTGTCCCGCAGCTTCAAGCCTGATACTCCCGTTTCAGTCCGAGTCCCAGCTCCCCTAGTGCGATTTCTCGCCTCGGTGGCGCTCCTCCTCGCCGCCCCAGCCGCGCTGGCCGCCCAGGGGGATACCACCTTCACCGCCTGGCTTCGCTTCCGGTCCCCGCCGGGGCTCGAATTGCGTACCCCAGCGGTGTTCCGGAGCCCCTGGGACGGCGGCGTCCGCCGGCCCGCCACGCTGGCCCGGGCGGCGTGGGACAGTGCCCTGCAGGCCTCCCTGGATTCAGCCCGCGCCCGGCGGACCACCGCCTTCCGGCTGCGCCGCCTCTACGGGGCCCGCGCGGTGACCCCGGAGGATAGTCAACCCGGCCGCCGGGGGCTCCTGGGTCTGTCGCGGCGCTACGCCGACCTGAGCCTCGAGGGGAACGCCCGGCTCGAGGTCCGCACCGAGCGGCTCAAGAACCTGCGCTGCACCCCGGCCCAGTACCTGGACCTCAATTCCGGCTGCCGCGGCAGCTGGAAGGCTCCCCGGCTCGATACCTACGTCGCCGTCCGCTCCGGCGGTCTCATCGGGCAGCGGCTGCACGTGGACGTGGACTACGATACCGAGCGTGACTTCTCCGCCCGCAACAACCTCCAGCTCTACTACGAGGGACTCGACGACGAAATCGTCCGCCGGGTGGAGATCGGCACCGTGGTCTTCCGGCCGCCGAGCTCCCGCTTCATCACCTCCGCCATCCCGGCCAACAACTTCGGCGTCAACGCCACCTTCGAGGTCGGCCCGATCACCCTGCAGGGCATCGCCGCCACGCAGGAGGGGAGCGTGGTGGTCGAGCGGAACTACGCCGTCGGCAATACCACCGTGCAGCCCCAGGACCGCGAGGCCCGGGACCTCGATTTCGAGGGCACCCGGTTCTTCTGGGTGGTGGATCCGCAGCTGGTGCCGGGCTATCCGGCGATCGACATCCTCGAGATCAACCGGAGCGGGCTGCCCCCCCAGGCCGTGGTCACCCAGGGGGACATCCGGGTGTACCGCTACCGCCCCCCGTCCCGCACCGGGGTGAACCCCAACCTGGGCGGCATCAACGCCATCGCGATCGGCGCCGACACCACCCAGCGGGTGACGGCGCAGTGGCAGCTGCTGCAGCGGGACCAGGACTACTACCTCGACCCGAGCGGGCTCTGGTTCGCGCTGGCGGCGCGGCTCGACCTCAACGACTACCTCGCGGTGAGCTACGGCAGCGCCGCCGGGCCGGTCGGCACCTTCCCGGCCGAGGACACGCCGGTCCCGCCGGGCCAGGCGCCGCGGGATACCCTGCGGCTCATCGTGCAGCCCCGGGTGAACGCGACCCGGCCCACCTTCCGCCACGAGATGCGCCAGGTGTACCGGGTCGCGGGGGCCGACCTCGACCTCAACTCGGTCAAGGTGGACCTGAGCCTCAACCGCTCGGAACGGCCCCTCCGGCCGGGGGCGCAGCCGACCTATCTCGCGGAGCTCGGGCTCGCCACCCAGGCCGACCCCAACGTCTTCAACCTGCAGGACCGGCTCTTCCCCCGGCGCAGCGATCCCGCGGCGGCGCTCAGCATCCGCGAATCGTACATCGTCCTGCCGCACCTGGAGCCGTTCGCTGACCCGGCGCGGCTGCTGGCCACCGAGCGCAACGACTCGCTGTACCGGAGTCCGGCCTACCTGCTCTACACCGAGGGGCCGCCGGCCAAGTTTGTGTTCCGGCTGCGGTACAACGCCAGCTCCACCAGTGACCGCTCCACCCTCGACCTCGGGGCGCTGCAGATCCGCGACGGCAGCGAGGCGCTGTTCCTGAACGGCCGGCGGCTGGAACGCGGGGTGGAGTACTCCATCAACTACGATCTCGGCCAGGTGACCTTCACCGAGCCGCAGGGGCTCTTCGGCACGGCGGGCGGGACCATTCAGGCCCGCTTCGAGGAACGCGGCGTCTTCGCGGTGGCCCCGACCCAGCTGTTCGGGGTCTCCACCCGGTACAGCTTCGGCGAGGTGGGCGGCGTCAACCTGGTCGGCATCTACCAGACCGAGAAGAGCGCCTTCAACCGTCCCGCGCTCGGCTTCGAGGCCCAGGCCCACATGGTCGGTGGGATCAGTACCGACCTCCGCTTCCGGCCCTCGGCCGTCACCCGCTTCATGAACCGGCTCACCTCCGCCCCCGCCACCGCCCCGTCGCGGCTGGACCTCAACGCGGAGCTCGCGTTCACCCGCCCCGACCCCAACCGCTCCGGCCAGGCGTACCTCGAGGAATTCGAGGGCGATCCCGGCGTGCAGCTTTCCCTCCGGGAAACGCTGTGGGATGCCGGCAGTCGGCCGCAGTCGGCGCTCGGGGTGGAGACCATCGTGGGCCAGGCATTCGACACCGCCGACGTGGCCCAGCTCAGCTGGCAGAACCTGGTCTCCACCGGAAACGGCCAGGCGCTCCAGCTCCGGGCCCGGGACATCGACCCGCGGATCCAGGTGGCCGGCCAGCAGGACCAGCTCGAGACCGTGCTGTTCATGACCCTCGCGGCGGACACCGCGGGCGGCCTGGTCAACCGCGCCAGCCGGCTCCAGTGGGTCCTCCCCACGCGACCCAACGCGCCCCGCTGGCGGTCGCTGGTGACGTCGCTCAGCTCGAGCGGGGTGGACCTCTCCAAGAATGAGTTCCTCGAGTTCTGGGTCTTCCGGGACAGCTCCAACAGCGCCGGCCGCGCCGGGCTGCAGCTGATGGTGGACCTCGGCACCGTGAGCGAGGACGCGGTCTCGATTGCACCGGAGAGTCTCACCGTGGCGGGGACCGATTCGGCCTTCACCGGCCGCCAGTTCGTCGGCCTCGGGCGGCTCGATACCGAGCGCCAGCCGACCGGCGTCTTCAACGCCGACCTCGACGACATCGGCATCCTCACCGACCGGCCCGACCAGGTCATCCTGAACGGCACCGACGTCGTGGACCGCCCGCCGCTCTGCCGCCAGAATCTTTCCGGCACGGTGCCGGTCTACCCGTGGGGGGACCTGAGCGCCCGCTGCAGCAACGGCAACGGCGTGCTGGACGCGGAGGACCTCGACAACGACAACCAGCTGGACGCCGACGGCAGCAACGAGAACGTGCTCCGCTGGGTG
>JAEUJI010000098.1 GCA_016794805.1 Gemmatimonadota bacterium | reverse complement strand
GACTGTTAATCAGCGGGTCGCAGGTTCGAGTCCTGCCTCGGGAGCTGACCCCGTTCTCGGCCATCTCGCACGGCCCCGGAGCCTCCTCCGGGGCCGTGCTGCTTTCACCCCTGCTTCACAGCCACTTACCCGCCGGAGAGGTAGTCTCAAGCGCGCATTCCGGCCCCGAAGCACCGATCGACTCGCTGTCTGCGTCTCTGGGAGGGCGCCATGCGAGGCCTGCCACCGTTCCGAGCCGTTGTCCTCTCCTGCCTGATCCCATTCGGTGCCCTTCGCGCCCAGCAAGACCCGCCCAGGGAGGACTGTTGCGTCCAGCTGTACAACACCGGCGTCAATCTGGGCTGGGCCAGCAGCCTCCTGAACCATGTCATTGTCGCCGGAGTGCGGGATGATGCCGCTCGCGCGGCCGCAGTTGCGGACCTTCGGCGCGCCGCAGACCATGTGACCGCGGCCCGGAAGGCCTGCTCCGACTGGAATCCCGTCTGGTCCGCGCGACCCGACCGAGAAGCGTGGCTGCGCCAACTGGGCAATCGGCTGGAGCGGGGCGGGGAAGCGGGCTCCGCCGCGGCCGGTATGCAGGAGGCCGTGCGAGAGACCTACCGTTGGGGGGAGGAGCTCCGCACGGGTGCAGTGGGGATGCCCGTGGAGCGCTTCGCCCTCCAGGGGCCGAGCTGTGACGTGGGGTACTTCCAGCTGGGATGGCTGTTCGGGTACGCCACCCAGACGCTGCGGCTGGCGCGCGCCCGCCGCGACCTGGGGTGGCCCTCCTGGCAGGCCACTTTGGAGGATGCGCGGGCCTATCTCCGCCTTGCGCTGCCAGCGCTGGACCAGTACTCCCGCTCTCCCAATCACGCCGACCTCAGCCGGGCGAACCCCTACGGGCGCCTGGGCCGCATGATCCAGGCACCGACGGACCTGGTGGCGGATATCGAACGCGATGCCGACAGTCTCTGGACCCTGACCCAGCAGGCAATCGCGACCGACTGTGCCGTACTTCCCGGGCGCGTGGATGCACCACCGGCCGCGGGCTACTGCGTCCTGCGCCGGCCAGACCTCTACCAGCCGACGCCCGGCAGCCCGACCTGTTTCGAGTTCTACCTGGCGGATGCGAGCGTCGCCGACGCCAGCCGCATGGCGAGCATCGGTCCGACCGGATGCGGCGCCACGGCGTTCGCCTGGCGCCAAGGGTGGCGGCCGGATCCGAATCTCGGCGGCCCGTACGGGTCATGGCCTGAGGGCGACCTGGCGATGACCACCCTGTCGCGCTTCGGACGCGACTTCTACGGCTGCCTCACTTCCCCCCGAGCCAGCCAGGATTCGGCGCCGCGGCCACCGTGGCAACCCCCGCCTCCTGCCCCGCCGGCTGCCGGGCCAGCGCCGGGCGTCATCAGCCGTAACGGCGGTCTCGACCCCACCGTCGTGGCGCAGAAGGTGGCGGGATACCTGCAGAACAACTTCACCGCCACCTTCGAGTCCTCTCCGGTGAACCTTGAGATCGATCCCGGGACGGGGCGCGCCACCGTCAACCAGAGGCTCATGTTCCGCATGAGTTCCTACAACCCGACGATCCAGGTGCGCGACGAGGTGGAGTACGACTACGCGCTGCAGAGTGGCACCGGGACGGTGGAGCGGGTGGCGGGCCAGGCCAGCTTCACCGGCCGGCTCAAGAAGAACGGACAGGTCACGAGGGAATGGAGTGGGGCGCTGCCCTGGTCGGCGGAGCGTCAGCCGGATGGCTCGTACCGGTTCCACATCGAGAACGGGCTCGGAGGATGGTATGCCCCGATCCCCTACCTGCTCCGCTGAGACTCCCCCGGCTCAGGTCAGGAGCCGGCGGCGAAACGGGCCACTCCAGCACGGGGCGGCCCGTCTTCCTTCGTGGAAGCCCAGCTCGGCCCGCCGGCCGGGTCAGGTCCGGTCCACCGCCCGCTGCCCGCCGAACCGCTGCACGATCTGGTCGTCCGCCTCGTCCGCGGTGTTGGCCACCGCCATGACGGTCCACATCAGCTCGTCGGTGTCCAGCCCCTCACCCAGCACGGCGTGGGTGAACAGGATGTCCCCGGTCCCGGGCTCGGTGGCATACCCCCCGAAGCGCATGTTGAAGTTCTGCTCCAGCAGGAACTGCCGCAGTTCGGTCGAACTCTCCGCGCCCGTCACCACCCAGCTGTAGGCCCGCACCACGGTGGCCTTGTCGTTGATGGGGCTCACGACCACCGTGACGTACGCCGACCCGGCGCGGATGTTGAATTGCGGGGCCTGGTCGTTGGGCCGAGCCTGCGCGCCGAACTGGTCCTTCAGGATCTGGGCGACGTTGGCATAGACCTTCGCCTGGGTCTCGGTCTGGAACTGCGGCGGCATACGGGTACTCCCGATGGAGGTGAGCCTACGGAATGCGTTCGACCACGAGGTTGGCCTGCTGTCGCTTGACGACGTACCGGCTCGGCACCGGGGAGGAGCCCTGGTAGAGGGCCCTGACCAGCGCGGGACTGATCTCGTGCTCCACCAGCTGCTCCACCTCACGGGCGCTCGCGTTGGCAGACCACGCCCCCGCGAGCCAGGTGACGATCGAGGCGTCCCATTCCAGGGTGACCCCGTGCTCGCGGTGCCGGGCGGCCACATCCGGCAGCAGCCGCGCCGTGATCCACTCGCTGCCGAGGGACACGGCCTGGGGCGCCTCGGAAAAGGTGAAGTCCACCGTCGCCGCGAGCTCCGGGCCCAGCCGTTCCTCCAGATCCTCGGCATCGGCCGGTTCATCCCGGTCCGGGCCGCGGTCCTGAGCGGCGAACCCGATGGTCGCGATTTCCCGTCCCTGCTCGCCGCCGAGGGTGAAGATGACCACCGCATCGCTGAGGTAGATCCGGCGCCCGCGGAAGTCGGTGATCATCCCCTGGGTGATGGCGGGGGTAAAGGCCGCGAGGACCGCAGGGTGGCAGCGATCGATCCGGTCGCAGAGGACCACCGACCAGGGCATCTCGGCTACGGCGTAGAGGGCATGCCGGTCCTCGTAGCCCACGTACCCGGCCGGGGAGCCGAGCAGGGCGGTGATGCTCGCATCGTCCTGGAACCGGGCGAAGTCGATGCGGACCACGCGCCGGGGATCTCCGTAGAGGCCCTCGGCGATCGCCTCCGAGAGGAGCAGGGCCCGGTCATGCATCGGTCCCTGGAGCGCCAGGACGGCGTTGGGCCGCGCGGCGCGGAGGTCGAGGCCCCGGCTGGTGACCTCGAGCCGGGCCACCAGCCGGTCTGCGGCGAAGCCGTCGAGCAACTGCTGATCCACCAGCCGGGCGCGCAGGGTGTCGAGGCGGGTCCGCTCCAGCGAGGGGATGCCGAGCATCCGCTTGACCACCGCCTCCGCTTCCACCCGGGTGATCCGGGTGAGGGCCCGGCTGACGCCATTGGCCACGGCCTGATCGAGGAGATCCACCGCCTTGTCCGGGAAGTGCCGGTTGGGCATGAACTGCCGGGCGACATCCACCAGCCAGGTCAGCACCTCATCGCCCACCTCGAGCCCGCGGCCCCGTACCAGGTCGTCCCGGACCACCTTGAGCACCTCGAGGGTCCGCTCGGGTGAGAGCTCCTGGATCCGGATCGGCTGGAAACGCCGTTCGAGGGCGCGGTCATGCTCGATGAACTGC
>JAEUJI010000091.1 GCA_016794805.1 Gemmatimonadota bacterium | reverse complement strand
GTCGGTCCGCATGTAGGTGATGAGGCCGACCGGGCCCTCCTCCCCGACCTCGATGCCCTCGTACAGGTCCTGCGCCGCCCGCATGGTGCGGCGGGTGGAGAAGCCCAGCTTCTTGGCCGCCTCCTGCTGCAGCGTGCTGGTCGTGAACGGCGCGCCGGGCCGCTTGCGCCGGTTCTTCTTCTCCACCTTGGTGACGACGAACGGCAGCGGGCGCACCGCGTTCACCACTGCGGTCGCCGCCGCCTCGCTGCCGAGCTCCGGATTGTGCCCGTCGATCTTCTTGAGTTCGGCGGTGAAGCCCTGGCCCTGCCGGGCGCAATCGGCGGCGATGGTCCAGTACTCCACCGGCTTGAAGGCGCGGATCTCCCGTTCCCGTTCCACGATCAGCCGCAGCGCGACGGTCTGCACCCGGCCGGCCGAGAGGCCGGTCTTGATGCTCTGCCACAGGATCGGGCTGGCCTTGTAGCCCACCAGCCGGTCGAGGATCCGGCGCGCCTGCTGGGCGTTGACCAGGTCCTCGTTGATGTCCCCGGGCCGGGACATCGATTCCTTCACCGCCTCCTTGGTGATCTCCTCGAACCGCACCCGGCGCATCGGCGCCCTGGTGTCCAGCTGGCTCGCCACGTGCCAGGCGATGGCCTCGCCTTCGCGGTCCGGGTCGGTGGCGAGGTAGATGGCGCTGGCCTTCTTGGCGGCCTTCTTGAGGTCGGCGAGGGTCTGGGTCTTTCCCTTGATGGTGACGTACTCGGGCTGGAAGCCGTTCTCCACGTCCACCCCGAGCTTGCGGGTGGGGAGGTCGCGGATATGCCCGATCGTGGCCCGCACATCGTAGCCGCGGCCGAGATACTTCCCGATGCTCTTGGCCTTGGTGGGAGACTCGACGACCACCAGCGCGCCGCCGGTGCCGGCCTCGGCATCGTCGGCGGCCACGGCCCGCGGCCGCGCCGCCCGCTTCTTCGGGGCGGGTTTCACCTTGCCGGCCGCCGCAGGGGCGGCGGGCTTGGCCGCCTTGGCCACCTTCGCGGCCTTGGCCCGCTTCGCAGGCTTGGCGGCTTTGGCCGGGGCGTCGGTGGTCTTGGGCTTTCTGGGTGTCGCCATGCGCGGGAAGCTACCGGCCAGAGTGAACCGCGGCGGGGTCGCCGCGGGACGACAAGAAAACGCGCAACCGGGGGAATTGGCAAGAGACGAGTTTGGAAACCACGGCAGGACAAGCGCTTACGATCACCAGCCGGCGCGTTCCCGGGCGAGTTGGGCGATCTCGTCGGCCAGCGCCACCGCGGACTTGACGTCCGCCTTCACCTCGCACGCCGCCTTCATGTAGAACGGCTCACGCTCCTTGAGCAGCTGCCGCATCTTCTCCACCGGATCCTCGCCCACCAGCAGCGGCCGGTTGCCCTCCTGCCCGGCCCGCCTTGCGGCGGTGATCGCCATCGCGCGCAGGTAAATGAGGAACGCCGTGTCGGCCACGCTCTCCAGCGCCCCCGGCTGCGCGACCCAGCCGCCGCCCGGCGCCAGCACCGACGGCGGGCCGGCCAGCGCCTGCTGCATCGCCTCCTTCTCCATCTGGCGGAAGCGCTGCTCGCCGAATTCGGCGAACATCCGGGGGACGGGCATCTGCATCTTCCGCACGAGCACCGCGTCGGTGTCCACGAACGGTGCGCCGAGCCGCTCGGCCACGAGCTTTCCGACGGTCGATTTCCCCGCCCCGGGGAGCCCCACCAGCATCACGTGTCGCTTCACGCCTCCCCCATCTCCGGCGCCACCGCGCCCAGCGCCGTCCAGCGGTCACCGAGCTGCGCCAGGTAGCCATCATAGTTGCGGCGCATCTCGCGCAGCGAGTCGCCGCCAAATTTCTCGAGCATCGCATCCGCCAGGACCCAGGCGGTGAGCGCCTCGGCGATCACGCCCATGGCCGGCACCGCCGTCACGTCCGAACGTTCGGCCTGGGCCTTGGCCGGGAGGCCGGTCCGCAGGTCGATCGTGGGGAGCGGGGACATCAGCGTCGCGATCGGCTTCATCCCCACCCGGATGACCAGCGCCTCACCGGTGGTGATGCCGCCTTCCAGCCCGCCGGCGTTGTTCCCCTGGCGGCCATAGCCCCCCTTCCGGGCGGGCGCAGGTGCCGGGGTCCCCGGGGTGGCCTCGGCGATGATCGGGTCGTGCACCTCGGAGCCGGGCCGGCGGGCGGCCTCGAACCCCATGCCGATCTCCACCGCCTTCACCGCCGGGATGGACATCAGGATCCCGGCCAGTCGGCCATCAAGCTTCCGGTCCCAGTGGACGTGGCTCCCAAGCCCCGCGGGCAGGCCGCGAACCACGACCTCGCATTCGCCGCCGAGCGTGTCGCCATCCTTCCTGGCCTGGTCGATCCGGGCGATGATCCGCGCATCCTGCGCCGAATCCAGCACCCGTACCTCGGAGCGGTCCGCCGCCGGGTTGAGCGGCCACGGCAGGTCCGCGGCCGCCCGCGCCGCGGCCACGATCCCGCCCAGCGAGACCACGTGGCTGCCGACATCCACCCCGAACTCCTCCAGCAGCCGCCGCGCCAGCGCCCCCGCCGCGACCCGCATGGCGGTCTCCCTGGCGCTGGCCCGCTCGAGGATGTCGCGAGCGTCCTGCCGGTCATACTTCATCACGCCGACCAGGTCGGCGTGGCCGGGGCGGGGCCGGTTGAGGCGCCGGCGGCGTTCCTCCCCCGGCGTCCCCTCCGCGGCCATGATCTCCTGCCAATTGGTCCAGTCCCGGTTGTGGACCACCATCGCCACCGGACTGCCGAGGGTCTCGCCGGCGCGCACGCCGGCGAGCCACTCGATCCGGTCCTTCTCGATCTTCATCCGGGCGCCGCGCCCATAGCCACTCATGCGCCGCGCCAGCTCCCGATCCACCTGCTCCGCCGCGACCGGCAGCCCGGCCGGCAGCCCCTCGACGATGGTGACGAGGGCCTGGCCGTGGGATTCGCCGGCGGTGAGGAAGCGGAGCGGCATCGGAGTCCGGCGGTCGGGAGGGTGCGCGGATGGGCCGGGCCGGGTGCCCGGAGCGCGTATCGCGCCCCGGCCCGACCGTGCCGGAGGCGCGCGACGCCCCACCCCATAATAGCGAAGCCCGACCTGCGGTCGGGCTCGCTCCTGCCAGGTCACCCGCCCGCGCTTATTGCTGCGCGCCGTCGTCCACGATCCGCGGGGTCACCAGGATGATCAGGTCCTGCCGCTGCTCCTGCGTGTTGCTGAAGCCGAACAGCTTGCCCACGATGGGCAGGTCCACCAGCAGCGGGATGCCGCTGCGCGTCTTGGTGATGGAGGTGACGGTCAGCCCGCCGATGACCGCCGTCTCGCCGTCGGCCACCAGCAGCTGGTTCTTGGCGTTCTGCTTCTGGATGGTGAAGCCCAGGTCGGCCTCGGCCAGCAGCCGGAGCGCGGAGCGCTCGGCCTCGACCTGCATCAGGACCTGGCGGTTGTTGGTGACGTGCGGGGTGACCCGCAGCTGGATGCCGGTTTCCTTGAACTGCACCGTGGCCTTGGGCTGGGCGGCGCCGGCGCCTCCCTGCGACCCGAAGTCGATGATACGGACCGGGACGTCCTCGCCCACCTTGATGATCGCCTCGCGGTTGTCGAGCGTCGTGATCGAGGGCTCCGCCTGGACATCCGCCAGGTCCACGCTCTGCAGCGCCTGCAGGAAGCTGGAGAACCGGAAGCCGCCCACGGTGGTGGTCCAGACCAGCTTGAGCGCGGCCTGGGAGATGATCGCGTCGGCATTGGCGATCGCCGCCACGCCCTCACCTGAGAGGTCGGTCACGTCGGAATCGAAGGGATCGCCGGTGGTCGGATCCACTCGGTTGACCAGCTGATTGAAGAACGGACCGTCACCCTGGTTGAGCGCGCCGAAATCGTACTGCAGCCCGAGCGCCTCGACGTTGGTCCGGTTGACGAAGATGAGCTTGGCCTGGATGGAGACCTGTGGGGTGCGGATATCCAGGTTCCGGATGAAGTCCTGGACGTCCCCGATGCGGCTCCGGGTCTCGGTGATGATGAGCGAGTTGGTGGTGGTGTCCGACACCACCTGCCCGCGCTTGGTCAGGATCGACTTGACGCTCGGCAGCAGCTGCCCGGCGCTGGCATAGTTGACCGGCACCATGCGGGTGGTGACCGGCTCGGTGGAGTCGAGGGCCGCGAGGGCCGCCGGACTGTCCACCCGGATGATGCCGCCGGGGAGCTCGATCGCCTGCAGCCCCTGGGTGGCGAGCACCGCGGCGAAGGCCTCGGTCCACGGCTGGTTCTTGATCTCGGCGGTCACCTCACCGGTGATCCCCTTGCCCAGCACGATGGTGCGGCCGGAGAAGGCGGCAAAGCCGGCGATCACGTCGCCGATGTTGGCGCGGTCCCAGGTCACGGTGATGCGGGGCGCCGGCGGCAGGGCCGCGGCGGTGGTCACGGTCTCGGCCGGCGGCGTCACCTCGGGGGCGCGCTGGGCCGGCGCGGGCCGGGCCACCGGCGGCTCGAGGTCCGCAGGCGCGGTGCTCGACCAGGCCAGGAAGCTCTGGTCGGCGCCGAAGCGGATCCGGATGGCGTCGTCGCCCTTCTCCAGCCGGTAGTCGCGGGAGCCGTCGAGGTAGATGGCCACCCGGACCACGTCGGGCCGGAACTGGGAGTAGCGGACATCCTTGATGCCGCCGCGCTGGATCCCGTCGTAGGAGGTGCCGCTCTTGAGCCGCGCCCCGACGATGTCGATCACCAGCCGGTCAGGCTCGCGGAGCACGAAGTCGCGGACCTCCACGGCGCCGGAGAGCGCGATCACGATCTCGGCGTGGCCCGGCGTCGGGATGACGCTGACGGCGGTGACTTCCGAAGCCGGCGGCCGGTCGTCGGCCGTGACGGGGGCCGCCAGCAGGAGGCAGGCGGCTCCCGCGGCGAACAGAGACTTGAACGTCATGGGGTCTGCTCCTCCCTCTTGCGCAGCGACAGGGTCTCCTGCCGCTCGAATCCGATGTCCTCAACGGTGAACACGACGTCAGCCTGCCGAATCTGGGCCACCTTCAGGCGACCCAGCCGGTCGCCCACCTTGAGCTTGTAGCGCTTCTGGTTGGTCTTGTCCCGCAGCACCGCGACGCTGTTGCTGGCGCGGCGCAGGTCGAGGTACACCCCGACCAGCAGGAGGTCGTTGAACTCGGGGCCGACCTTGTCCTGGGTGATCAGGGAGGCGAAGGGATCGCGCGCGCCCCCGGCATAGGTGAAGGTCTCGCGCAGGACTTCGGTCTCCCGCGCCACCCGGAGCGAGTCCGAGCGGACGCTGTCCTGCTGCGCCCGGGTGATGGAGTCCTGCCGCTGGCGCTCGGCCAGCTGCCGGAGACTGTCCTGCCGGGCCCGCTCCCGCACCTGGCGGATCGAGTCCTGCCGCAGCACCTGCTGCTGCTGCGGGGTGAGGGCCGGCTTCGCGGGCTGCTGCACGGCGGGCGCCGCCACGGCGGGCCGGGCCGGGGTGCTGTCCTTCTTCACGGCCTGGGCCGCGGGGGCTTCCACCTTGGTGCTGTCCGGCTTCGCGGCGAGCGCGGTCGCCGGGCGCTTCGTGGTATCGGGCTTCTGCGCCACCGCCACCGGGGCCGCCGGGACGGCGCCGCAGGCCTTGGCCAGGTCCGCGGCGGCCGCGGCGGCGGTCGCCGGCCGCTTGGCCTTGGGCAGCTTTGCGACGGCGGCGGTCACCGAGTCGGAACAGGTCTTGTAGCGGGCGCGGACGGTCGAGTCCTGCACCGCGGCGCGGCGGATGCTGTCGCGCTGGGCCCGGATGGCCGTGAGGTCCACCGCTTCCGCGGCGGGCGCCTCGTCCTTCTTGCCGCAGGCGGCGAGGCCCAGGAGGAGCCCCGCCAGCACGGCCCGGGTGAGCCGGTTAGGTGCCACTGGGCATGCCCTCCGAGGGACCGGTCTTCACATAGGTGCGGATCTGGAAGCGCGCCTCCAGCAGGGCACCGGAACTGTCGCCGAGCGCCTTGGCCCGGTTGAGGTCGGCGGCGCTGAGGGTCAGCTCCACCGGGACGATGATCCGCTGCAGGCTGGCCACGTCGGACAGGAATTCGCCCAGCTGGTCGTAGCGGCCGATCACCGAGTACTGGTACTTGTGGGTCTCGAACGGGGCGGGCCCCGGCTCCACCGGCAGCGGCTGGAACTGGGACACCTGGACCCCGCGGATCTTGGCGCGGGTGGAGATCTCGTCCATGAGGTTGGCGACCTCGTTCCGCTCCGGCACCAGCCGCCGCATCAGCTCCAGGCTGGTGCGGTAGCCGTCCAGCCGGCGGCGCAGGTCCTCGACGCTGCCCGACGCCAGCAGCTTTCGGGCGCTGTCCGTCATCGCGGCGAGCGAATCGATGGTCTTCTGCCGCGCGACGATGCTGTCCTTGGTCTGCTGCACGCCGCGGAGCCCGAGGCTGTCGAGCCCCGTCCCGGTATAGCCGAGGTAGCCCACCAGCCCCGCGACAATCACGAGGAGGAGGGGGACCTGGCGTTCCTGGGGGATGGCGGCCATGGGTTACCTCACCGACTGGCTGAGGGGCACCGTGCGGATGTACGCCGAATCCGCCCGCTGGAAGGAGGCCTGGATGGTGAACTGGGTCACCGGCCGCTCCTTCTCGATGATCGTCTTCGCTTCCATGGGCGTCACGTCCGTCACCCAGGGCGAGGCCTCGAGCTGTCGCAGGAACCGGGTGTAGGCCTGGAGGTCCATCGTGCGACCCTCGAGCCGGAAGCGGATCACCTTCACCGCGGTGTCGGCGGTATCCGCGACGACCGGCGAGGCCTGCGGCGCCATGGTCGTGAGCCAGGTATAGGGCGGCAGCGCCTTGGCCACCTCGTCCAGGACGTGGGACCAGACGTAGCGGTCGCCATCCACGCCGCGGATGGTCGCGATCTGGGCCAGCAGCGAGTCGCGGATGGTCTCCGCCCGGCGCTTCTGCTTGAGCAGGTTGTCGAACCGCTTGTGCTCGTCCCGGGCCTGTTCCAGCCGGGGGCCGAGTTCGCTGTACTTGGCGTTGGTGGACAGGAAGGCCCAGCCCAGGAACAGGCCCACGCCGAGACAGGCGGCGATGGAACCGACCAGGAACGGGTCCTTGACCTTGTTCCCGAGCGACTTGAAGCGCTCGAAGATCTGCTTGGGTCCGCCGCCAGCGGCCTTGCGCTTCTGGCCGGGTCGGAGATTGACCGTGATCATCATGGGGTGCGGTCTCCGGGCGTCGGGCTCAGGCGGCGGTGCGGAGCGCGAGGCCGATGGGCAGCATCAGGAGCGGCGAGACTTCGTCCATGCTCATCGTGGAGAAGACGCCCTCCGCCACGCTCAGGCGCGCCAGCGGGTTGGCCAGCTCGACCGGCATCCGCAGCCGGTCCGCCAGCACCTTGTTCAGTCCGGGGATGCGGCCGCCGCCGCCGGTGAGCCACAGCCGGCTGATGCCCCCCGCCGACCGGCTGGCCGACTGGAGGAACGCCGCCGCGCGCTCGATGCCGACCGCCAGCTCCTCGCCGCGGGTCTCGAGGAACGGATCCAGGATCTCGTTGCGCTCGAAGCCCTGCAGCAGCTGGTCCGCCTCCTCGGCGGAGAGCCCGCGCTCCCGCTGGATATCCTCGCGGAAGCGCCGGGTGCCCACCGGGAGGTCCCGGGTGAGGACCGGAATGCCGTCCTCGAGGATGTTGATATTGGTCATTTCGTGGCCGATGTTCACCAGGCCGACCACGCCCCGCATCTCGTCGGGGTAGTTGATCTCGAAGGCGTTGTGCAGCGCGAAGGCGTCCACGTCGATGACGCTGGCGGTGAGGCCCGCCTCCGCCAGCAGCGACACCTTGTTCTCGACCAGCTCGCGCTTGGCGGCGACCAGCAGGACCGTCATCTGGAGCCCCTCACCCTCCGGGTCCAGGATCTGGAAATCGAGCTCCACGTTTTCCATGTCGAAGGGAACGTGCTGCTCGGCCTCCCAGCGGATCACCTCGCGGGCGTCCGCCTCCTTCATCCGGTCCATCTGGATCTTCTTGATGATCACGTCCCGGCCGCCGACCGCGATCACGACCTGCTTGGTCTTGACCCCGGCGGATGCCAGGAGCCCCTTGATCGCGTCCGCCACGATCCCGGGGTCCATGATTTCGCCTTCCACGATGGCGTCGTCCACCACGCTCGTGTAGGCCACCTTGGAAAGGACTGGATCGCCGGCGCCGTGGGTCACGGCGACCAGCTTGATCAGCCCGGAACCAATGTCCAAGGCGACAGTCGTCTTGCTACGGCTGAAGAGGCCCATGTGTATGTGCCCGGCCAAGCTGGTTCTGGAACAAGGAGATGGGAGGCTACGCTACAAGCCGTCCCGGCTTTTGTCAAGCTCCCAACCTGCTTGAGGTGCCGACCAACAAGCTATTGGGGAACTGGTACTTATCCCTTCCACCATCACAGAATGCTTGAAGTACCGTGACCCGCGCCCAGCGGTAAAGCACACCCTGTACCGTCCCCAGAGGCCTGGTTCGCCACCGAGCCGGAAGCCGCCGAGGTACCGCACATTAACTCGCTTATTGACATTGACTTACGAATACTGATCAGGGCGGGGGTCCCACCCACGGCGGGGGGCCGGGCCAAAGACAGAGCGGCGGGCGACCCGTGTGGATCGCCCGCCGCCATGTCATCCTGCGAGGCTTACCAGCAGGCCGGGGAGCCTTCCTGGGTCACCGCGGTGTTCGGCGTGTTGGCCGCCGGGCCGGTGTAGATGCCGCAGGTGTTCGGGCTGCCGGTCACCGCCGGGTTGGTCATCGTGGCCTTCCAGCCGGCCGCGTCGATGTACGCCAGCGCCAGCACGTTGCCGGTCGACGGCACGAAGGTCACCTTGCCCGCGCCCGCGACGCCGTTGGCCTGAGCCGCGGCGGTGGTG
>JAEUJI010000041.1 GCA_016794805.1 Gemmatimonadota bacterium | reverse complement strand
GAAGTTGTTCCGCGGTGTCGCATCCACGTAGACGAACGGGACCCCGTCGTTGGAGAGCGCGGGGCAGGCGGACCGCGGTCCACAACTCCCGTTGGTCCCGCCACCTGTGAGGGCGGTGTCCGGCTTGACCGTGAATGCGGTCCCGTCAGCCCGGGGGATGCGGCCCTTGCCGGCCTGCACCTGGATCACGTCCCCGAGGAGTTCATAGTCCACGTGGGCCGTAAGGGTGGTGCCGTCCTTGAGGTTGCCGCCGGCCGGAAAGGCCGCGGGGCACGTCGTGCCAACGCCCACGTTGAATTCCGGTGCGCAGTCCACCGCGGCGTTGATGATGCCGGTGTAGTCGCTGATCACGGTGCCGGTGTAATCGAACTGCGCCAGCAGCGTCAGTTCATTCGGCGCGTCCACCCGGCCACGGTAGACCCGGTAGCCTTCGACGTCATTCTGGCGGTAGTTCGGGTCGTAGAGCGCGTTCGGCTCCAGAACGGCGGTCACCGGGTTCGGGACCAAGGCCGCGTTCGCCACGGCAAAATACGGGTCACCCGTGATCTCGGACGGGCTCGGCTTCCACAGCACCGTCACGAGGTTGTTGCCCGGAATCAGGAAGAACTCCGGGGCTTCCGGGGCGAAAGGCAGCAGGAACTTGGCGTCGAACACGGCTTGGGCGGTGAGCGCCTTGCCGAGCAGCGAGCCAGGCACCACGGTGAACTCGCCCTGCTGGACGATGTCGTCGCCGTTCAGGTCGGTATAGCTCACAAAGCCGCTGACCGAGTCCACGGCATTGGCGCCGATTGTGACGAGGGTATCCACGCTGGTCAGCATGCGGCCGTCGCCGGGCCGCAGGTCGCAGGACAGGCCGGGGCAGGAGCCCGTCGCCACCGGGGCGGCGAAGATGTACGCCACTACGATCGAGCCCCGGCCGCCGGGCGGCAGGGTGAGCGGGGTGGAGGACTGGAAGAACCGCATGTCCGCCGGCGAACTGTTGTTCACATAGCAGATGTTGGTAGTGGCGGGATTCCCCGTGTTGCAGGGGGCGTCGCCAGCGGCCTGGCTGATGCTCCCGGAGAGGTACCGGTACAGCTGCACCACGTCCCGGGCGTCGCCGAAGGCACCGCCGTTGATGGTGTTGCCGAACAGCTGAATGGCGCCGGCGCCGGTCGGGCTCTTCAGGTACTTCACGCCGACAAACCCCGCGCCGTTGAAGAACGGGGCGGAGAAGATGGACGGGTCGAAGGTCCAGCCATCCGGCTGCGAGAAGGTATGGTCGTAAGTCTGGCCCAGCGCGAACGGCAGGTTCACGCCGGAGTAGTTCGAGCCCGCCTCGGCCACGTCCATGTCCGCCGAGAAGGCGGCGAACAGGTTGTTGATGGTGTACCCGCCGTCCGGCAGGTCGACCCCGCGGGCCAGGTTGGCGGCGTGGAAGTCCAGCGCCTTCGCGTACAGGATGTCCGCCAGGGAGGGGCGGATCGCGTTGTAGTCGGCGCGGTTTTTGGAGGTGATGTTGTAGAACGAGTAGATGAAGTAGATGATGTCTTCGTTGCCGCTGGGGTAGTTCCACCCCATGCCCCGGGTCTCGACCGCGACGCCGAGCGGGTGCCGGCGGCCGGCGGTCAGGTTGGGGTTGCCTTCCCATGACAGGAACCAGACATCGCCCTGCGAGGCCCGGATGCGGCAGCCGGGGGCGATGATGCTGTCGGTGCCGGTCTGGAGCAGCGGGAAGAACAGGTTGCCGTCGACGTCATTGGCCGCATTCGGCACGCAGGCCGCTTCGGGCCAGAGATCACCGTCCTGGTCGGCTCCGGCGGCGTTCAGCTGGGACGAATTGAACAGCGGCAGGATCTGCTCGCCATGCTCGGTGGTGCCCTTCGGATCGAAGAAGAAGCCGCCGACCATGTCGTTGTCCCAGATCCCGCCGGGATTGCTGATGATGCCGGCCACCTGCAAGCCGGAGTTGAAGACGTACTGGTCCGCGGTGCCCTTGGGCCAGAAGCCGCCGCCGATGGTGGACGAGTTGGTCGAGTCCACGCAGACCCGGCCGTCCGCGGCCAGGCCGCAGTAGACCCGGTTGGTCGTCATGGCGCCCAGCGCGCGGGCGAACAGCCGGAAGCCCTTCTTCTTGGCCCCCGGCTGGGGCTCGGCCGACGCCGCTCCCGGCAGTGCCACGCTCGCCACAATGGCGACGAGCGCTGCCAGCAGGACGCCTTTCATACGGAATCGTGAGTGCATTCTCCCCTCGCTCTTTGGATATGCGGGGTGCCCGGCCCGGGGTTGCCCCCGGACCGGGCCCGCCGTAGGGCCCTAGAAGTTGACTTCGAAGCCGAGCCGGATCCGCCGGGGGGCGCCCGTGAAGCTGGACAGCCCGCGGAAGACGTTATACAGCGCGTCGGAAGCGCGAATCTGCTCGGTCTGGGTGAAGAGACCGTCGCCGTTGCCGTAGCGCTGCTCGGCACGGATCATGTACACGCAGTTGGGCGGGGCCGAGCTGCCGTCATCCCGCACCCAGGCGCCGCAGCCACCGGCCGAGGCGCCGCCGAAGGTGAGGTCGATGGTGCTGTCGGCGGCGAGCACCCCGTTCCGGTTGGCCTCGTTGGAGAAGGCCTCGATTTCGTCTGCCCGGATCCGGTCCCGCTCCTTGTTGTTCTTGATGTCGTTCGTCTGGGCGAACACCGTGTTGACGTTCCGGAAGTTGAACAGGTTCCGGACCTCGGTGTACGCCTGCAGGTCCAGGCCGCCGAGGCTGAAGCCCTTGGTGACGCGGAGGTCGAACTGGCGCAGGCTCGGGAGCCGGGCGCCGTTGAAGTCGCCGTCGAGACGGCGGCTGCAGACGCCGCCGGCGAACACGTTGTCATCCGCCGCGACTTCGGTCGGGCAGCGGGTGAACGGCGTACCGGTGGCGAACCGGAAGGTGGCGTACATGCCCACGTTCTCGAGCACCGACCCCACCGCCGAGCCCTGCTTCCAGTTGTTCGGGAAGTTGAGCGCCAGCTGACCGGCCAGGTTGTGCGGCCGGCTCTGGTTGGTCGGCAGGATCGCCTGCGGCGGCGGGTTGTTGCCGCCACCGAGCGAGTTCAGGATGCGCGAGCCGAAGTTGATGTAGGTGAACGGATCGGAGCCGGTGTTCTTGGCTTCCTCGAAGGTGTACGCGAGGCTGCCGTTGAACAGCTCGCCGATACGGCGGTCGAAGCGGATGTCAATGCCGCGGGCGTTGCCGAAATCGGCGTTGGTGACGACCCGGATGTCCACGTTCGCCTGCTTGAACGGGTCGAAGTAGCTCACCAGGCGGCCGGCCGCGTCGGCCAGCTTGTCCTTGTTGTATGCCGAGATGTCCAGCACCATGTCGTCGTTGAACGAGTGCCGGATGCCGAACTCGAAGGTGATGGTGCGGCCGAAGTCCAGGTCGCTGCCATATACGTGGTTGGTGTTGGTGACGCTCAGGTCGGTGTTGATGCCGCCGAGGATGAGCTGGAAGTCCGGCGCCTGCACCTGGTGGGCGTAGGAGAGCCGGAAGTTGGTCCGCTCGGTCACCGGGAACGACACCTGCACGTGCGGGCTCAGGTAGTCGTGGCTCTTGTCGGCCACGAACAGGGTGTCCAGCGTCGCGGCGCTGTAGCCCGGCATGGTCGAGATCCGCGGGAACCAGCTGCGGTTGCCCTGCGCGTCGGTGAAGTACGGCCGCTCGGCGCCGCTCTTGTACCAGTCGTACCGCAGGCCAGCCACCAGCACCACGTCGCCCAGGTCGAGCCGGTCTTCGAGGAAGGCGTTCCACCGGGTGGGCTTCTCATGGTACGCGTCCGAGAAGGCCTGGCTGGTGAGCCCCGACGAGTACGCGTTCATGAAGTACTTGGTGTACTCGCCGCCGATCTTGACGCGGTTGTAGCGGTCCAGCTGCCAGTCCAGGTTCGCCTTGCCGATGGCCCGGTCTTCCTTGTACAGGGAGATCCGGCCGGCCGGCCCGCCCCGGTCGGCGAAGCCGACGAAGGTCTCGGCCAGACCGTAGGGGTTGTTGCGGTACTCGTTCACCGCCTGGTACTGGGTCGGGTTGCCGTAGTCGAAGGGACCGAGGCGCCCCGAGTTGGTCCGGAAGTTCCCGGCGATGTCCGAGATCGGGAAGTTGTCGAAGTCGAACAGGAAGTCGAGCGGCTTGAACATGAAGCCGCCGAACGGATCGCGGGTGTCCTGCTCGCCGGACCGGGTGAGCGGGCCGGTGATGGCGCGATCCCACTGGTACGACGCGTACATTTCCAGCGCCAGCGCCCGCTCAGCCGACTTGGACAGGTTCTGGGTCCAGTTCAGGGTCAGCACGTTGTTGGCGTTCCAGCCGCCGGTCAGGTTCTCCGGGGCGGTCAGGCTGCCGTACGCGAAGTTGCGGGTGTTGCCCTGGCTCCGGATGGCGGTCAGCGCGATCCGGCTGCCGGTGCCGAAGGTGTACTGCAGCTTGCCGTTGACCCGGTAGCTGGACTGGGCGCTCGCCGGGAGCTGGGCCCCGCGGCAGTCGAACCCGTAGTTGTTGGCGATAGCGTTGTTGGTGTTGCCCTTGAATGCATCGCAGTCGCCGGTGTACATCGCGAACTTGGCCACGTCCACCATCGCCGTGTCCAGCCCGCCGTTCCCCAGCACCGCCACGGTGGTGTCCACCCCCACCGGCACGAACACCGGGAACTTCTGGCCGTCGAGACCCTGGCCCGCCGACTTGATCCCCTCGATGTCGCCACCGAAGTGGAAGGTCAGGTTGTTGGTGATCGGGCCGCCGATCGAGGCCTGGATCCGGTTGAACCCGAGGCTGTGATTGCTGCCGCCGATCTCGTCGTTCTCATACCCGAAGCTGCCGCCCCACTTGGAGCCGCCGCTCTTGGTCTGGATGGCGATGATGCCCGACTGGGCATTGCCGAACTCGGCCGAGCTGCCGCCGGTGGTCACCGACGCCTGCTCGAACCCGCCGGTCGACACGTCCGCCCGGCCCGCGCTGGTGCCGACGAACTGGCCGCCGCGCCCGCCCGGGCTCACCGGCACGCCGTCGATGTACACCGCCGCCTCGTCGTCACGGCCACCGCGGATGTTGATCCCGCCGTTCCGGTTGACGACCACGCCCGGCTGCAGCGCGATCACGTTGGCGATGCGGTCCACCGGCAGCTTCTCGGTGTACTCGCCGTCGATGCTCTGCTTGGTGGTCACCGCGTCCCGGGGCACCAGGGCGTTCACCGCCGCGGTTACCTCGATCTCGCCGATATCCACCGCCTGCTGTTCCAGCGCGAAGTCCTGCGTCACGGTCTGCCCGGACAGCACCCGGAGGCCCGTGACCCGGACCGGCTTGTACCCAACGAACGTCGCCGTCAGGTCCACCGACCCGGCCGGCACGTTGTTGAGGAAGTAATAGCCCTGATTGTTGGCGACGGCGCCGAACGCCGTCCCCTCGATCCGGACCTGGGCGCCGGGCACCGGTGCACCGGCCTGGTCCCGAATGCGGCCTTCGAGCTTACCAGTCGCCTGCGCGTGGAGCGTGCCCGCTCCCACGACCAGGGCGACTGCCGCGAGCGCGATCCACCGCGCAGCGCGAGCGAAGGCGCCGACACAGCTTTCTTTCATGGAGACGTCCTCCAATGGCGTGATACACTGACGGCCAACTACGCGAAAACCTCATAGGCGCGGCGGCCAATTGGCCGTCCTCGACCCGGGTGGGAAACGAGATGCGCCTGCCCTACCAGATGGAAGAACTGCGGACGAGATACGCTGGGGGTACGAAAAGTCGCCGATCACGGCCTGATCGGAGGCATGAATATGGAGTGAGCCAAATCACGTGTCAAGGAAGCGAAATGTGGCGGGTTTCGGCCAGGTAACAGCCCGTAACCTCTTGGAACAATTGAACATTCGTGAAACATGAGGGCCAGCCACCTCGCCCGCCGCGAACCCCGGAATCACCCGATTTTCACAAACCGGGCGCGAACCGGCCCGGCCCCTCCGGCCCCCGCCAGGGGCCCTCCGACCCCGCCCCGGGGGCGGGTTCCCGGTCACTTGTCAGGCGGAATTCCTTGCCGGTCGGGCCCCCGACGCCCGGCCGGCCGGGCCCGGTTCGTTAGCGGGTGACCAGCTCCACCTGCGGCGTCTTCGGGGTCACGATCGGGCCGCCCGGCGCCCAGACCATGTTCACCTCGCTCCGCACCCCGAACTCGCCGGGCAGGTAGATCCCCGGCTCCACCGAGAACCCGGCCCCCGGCAGGATCTCGCGGTCATCATGGGTCTCGTAGTTGTCGAGGTGCGGCCCCGAGCCATGCAGGTCCCGGTCGATCGAATGCCCGGTCCGGTGCACGAAGTAGGCGCCGTACCCCGCCGCCTCGATCACCCCCCGCGCCGCCGCATCCCCCTCGAATCCCCGTAATGGCTCCTTCCCCGCCTTCCGCCGCACCACCGCGATGGCGGCGTCCCGGGCGTCCCGCACCGTCCGCCACACCTCCTGCACCTTCGGCGGCACGGCGGTGCCCGAGAACCCCATCCAGGTCTGGTCCGCGAAGACGGTGCCCAGCCGCCGCCCGGCCCAGAGGTCGAGGAGCACCACCTCGTCCGGACTGAGCGTGCGATCGCGCCCCGGCACCGGCTCGTAATGCGGGTTCGCGGCATTGGGTCCGAAGCCCACGATCGGCGGATGATCGAACTCCAGCCCCTGGGCGTGGATGGCCGCGATCACCCGCTGCTGCAGCGCGCTCTCCGTGAGCCCGGTCCCACCCTGCGTCACCGCGAACCGCAGGGCCTCATTGGCAATCGTGGCCAGCGCCTCCGCCGCGAACAGGTGATCCTCGAGCTCCCCCACGCTCCACGCGCTGGCAAAGGTCGTCACCAGCTGGCCGGAGCCGGTCACCCGCCCACCCAGCCGCCGCACCAGTTCCACCACGCCATACGGGACCCGGTCGAGGTAGGGCACGGCATCGTCGGGGGAGATTTCCATGGCCACTGCCTTCCCCTGCACCAGGGAGGCGAGCCCGGCGTGCAGTTCCTCCCAGCGGGCGTAGGGAATCACCCGGCCGGGGAACTGCCCCCCCTCAAACGGGGCCAGCTCGATCTTGTGCACCAGGGCGACCGGTTCGCCCTCCCGGGGGATCAGCAGGAAGAGGCGCCGGCTGGAGAACCCGATCGGGCCCAGCAGCCGGGTCGGGATGGGGTTGATGCCACGGAAGTCGAAGAGCAGCCAGCCATCGAGGCCGAGCGC
>JAEUJI010000366.1 GCA_016794805.1 Gemmatimonadota bacterium | reverse complement strand
CCGTCGATGCTCGAGTATCACCGCTCGGTGGATCGTGCGATTCCACGGGAGAAGCGACACATCTGGCCACTCGCCGGCGAGCCCCCGCGAGCCGACAACGTCGGGCGGTGGCGGACCGTGATGTCTCCGTCCATGCGGGTGGCATTCGAGAGGCGGGCCGGCGGGCTCCTGCGTGAGCTAGGGTACGAAACCCTGCCGGGGCTGCCCCGCGGCGGTCATCTCGCTGAGCTGCGAAGCCTGCTGAGCCGTGCGGCCGACATGGTGCGGGTGCGCCTCAGCGGCCGCTGACCGGATAGTGGTAACGGGCGAGGTAGTCGCGGAGGACGTCTTCAAGCACCGCCTGCTGCGCCGGCGTGAAATCCCGGCGCCACTTCTCGTTCTCACTGCGGAGCGGCCGGCTCCTCACGGCGCGCTCGAACCGGGGCGAGGAATCGAGCCCGGCAAATTCGAGGGCAGACCGAAACGTGCCGAGGGGATCGGCGCACAGCTCCTCGTAGCGGATGTCCAGGTAGTTGGCAGCGTTCAGTGGGCGGCGCGCGGTTTCCAAGGCATCCATCAGAATCTTCCACTGGATCCCCGCGAGCGCCACGAAGGATCGGTCGTGCCGGTCCCATTCGGCCTGGTGGAACGGGGCGAGTTCTCCCCAGACCCAGTTGGAGGGCCCGCGCCATCCGGGCCACCAGTCCACATTGAGGAAGGAACTGGCCACCGGCCGGGCGTCCCGCAGCACGTGAATGAAGAGGGCGTCGGGATAAAGGGCCTGCAGGAAGCCGATCCGTGGCCACCCGGTGATCTTGACCAGGAGCCGCGGCCGTCGGCGGCTCACCACCTCGCCGAAGGCGCTCTGGAGCCGGTTGCGGGCCAGGACAGTGAGGTCGTCCGCCCGCAGGTCGCGACAGGGGCGGCTGAAGCCTGCGAAGCGGAGGTCCCACCAGCGGTACGCCTCGGAAGGATCGAAGTACCGGGTGGCCCAGCCAGTGAGCGGGAAATCGAGCGCGCGCAGCAGCAACTGGTTGGGCCACGCGGCAGCGGGATGCGCCTCCGACAGGCGCGATAGCCATGCGACCTGCGGATGCCGGGAGAGGAGTTGATGAAACACGCTCGAGCCACTCCGCCCCACCCCAATAATGAAGATGGGGCGGTCCACCATCTGAGCGGCCTCGGGCATCTCGTTTCTCTGCTGGGAAGGGTGGCTCGTGTGAGTTGCGTACCGACGCGGAAAATAGCAGTCTCCCGCTGCGCAGGCCATGCCGCATGAGGGTCCTGCTGATCGCCTACTTCTACCCACCCAGCCCCGCGGTGGGCGGCTTCCGCGCGGAGAAGGTGGCCCGCGCCCTGCAGCGAGCGGGCCACGCCGTGCGGGTGATCACCGCCAGAATGCCTGGCGAAGTTGGGAGCATCCGGGTGGACGAACCGGGGCTCGTGGTACAAACGGTCGAGCCCATGACCAGCCCCCGATGGTGGCTGATCGGGGTCAAGGCGCTGCTCACCGGCCGCCCTTCGGTGAACGGGGCGGGTGGCAGCGCGGCCCCGAGCGGAGAGGATGCTAACTCGGAGCCGCCCCCTGGAGGTGTCCCCCGCTGGAAGCGCTGGCTCTCCGCTCTCCTCTGGTTACCGGACGACAAGCAGGGGTTCATCCCGCCGGCGGTGTGGGCCGGACTCCGGCGCCGCTCTGGCCGCTATGACCTGCTCTATACCACAGTCCCACCATTTTCCACACACCTCGCGGGATTGGGCCTGGGGCTGCTGACCCGCCGGCCCTGGGTGGCGGAGTTCCGCGACCCCTGGACCGATAGCCACTTTCGCCCGGCGCATCAGCGCAGCCGGTGGACGAGCGCAATTGAACGATGGTTCGAGCGGCGGACGCTGCGCCGCGCGTCGCTGGTCGTTTCCGTCTCGGAGGGCATTGCGGCCCGCCTGCGGACCAAGTTGCCGGAGGCAGAGCGGTCGAAGTGCCTCGTGATCCACAACGGCATTGATCGGCTGGCGCCACCGCGACCGCCCCGCGTAGGGCGGCCGTTCCGGATCGTTCACGTGGGCAGCTTCTATCACCGGCGCGACCCGTTCCCGTTCCTGGAGGGAGTAGCCGAACTGGTCCGGCGATCCGGCTTGGGACCGGAAGCGCTCAGCATCGTGTTT
>JAEUJI010000357.1 GCA_016794805.1 Gemmatimonadota bacterium | reverse complement strand
TGCATGACCCAGCGGGGCGCAGGGGGTTCGATGACGACGGCGCCGAGCGGGTAGCCGTCGAGGGCGGGAATGGTGTGGGTCGTCTCGGTGAGGCCGGTCGTGTCCGGGGGCGTCATGGCGGGCTCAGGGCTTGAAGCGGGTGGCGCCTTCCGCCGGCTGCCACGGATGCCTTGGCTCGAAGTGCCGCCAGAGCAGCCCCGACAGTTTCCGGATGAGGACCCACCCCTCGTTGGGAGGATCCCAGGAGGTGTCTTCCTGCCCCTTGGTGATGACGCAGAAGACGTAATCCCCCGACGGCCCGCTCACCAGCACCACCTCCGAGCGAGACCGGTCCACCGCCCCCACCTTGGACGCCACCTGCACCCACGGCGGCAGTGCCGAGAGCGCCTCCCCGGTGTAGTAGCTCCGGGTCAGGTGGCGGTACATCTCCTCGCTCGCGGCGCGGCTCACCGCCCGCCCCTCGCGGATCATCACGAGGAGATTCGCCATCTCCCGCGGGGTGGTCTGGCCCCAGCCGTACATGGTGCGGTTCGCTTCCCGCCCCGGGGTGCGGCTGTTCACCCGGGTGGAGTCGAAGCCGCTGGCCGCCAGCCACTCGTTGATGGCGCCGCCGCCACCGGCCAGCGCCTGCAGCCAGAGGCTCGCGGTGTTGTCGCTGGTGGTGATCATCAGGAGGGTGAGCTTGGAGAGCGGCACCTTGCTCGAGTCCTTCATCCCGCCGAGCAGGTCCTCGCCCGGATAGAGCAGCGAGTCGGTGTAGATCAGCTCCTGGTCAAACTGGAGCCGTCCCTTGTCCATCGCGTCGAAGGTCCCGACGAGGATCGGGACCTTGATCATGCTGGCGGTGGGAAAGACGCTGTCGGGGTTGATCGCGGCGCTCCGGCCGCTCCCCAGGTGCCGCACGTAGATCCCGACCGTGCCGCGGAAGCCTCGCACCAGGGAATCGAGCTGGCGCTGCAGCCCCCGGTCCGGCCGCTCGCGGGCCTGCGCCCCGAGCGGGGCGGCGCCGCTGAGCGCCAGGAGCAGCACCACACCGGCGAGCCGGCGGAATGCCCGGCCCGCCTGGATCACTCGTCGGTCCCGGCGTCGAGCGGATCCTCGCCGGTGATCTTGATGAGCGCCCGCCGCGCCATGGCGGCGACGTCGTCATTCCGGTCCTCCAGCGCCTCGCGCAGCGCCGGCACCGCTTCGATCGCCGCCGGCCCCATCTCCCGGAGGGCGATGCACGCCGGGAATCGGACCACCGCCTCCGGGTCCTTGAGCGCCTCGATCAGCGCCGGGATCGCCGACTTGGCCGCCACGCCCATCCCCCCGATGGCGTACGCCGCCTGGTTCCGGGTGTAGGGCGCCAGACCCTTGAGGTCCGCCACCCAGGCGGAGAGGGGACGGTCCTGGAACGAGGGCTCCTTCGCGGCGCTTCCCTGCGCGGCGAGTGCCGTGCCGGTGAGCGACAGGGCGAGGAGGCTGGCGTAGAACGAACGGGACATCATGTTTCTCCCTGCGACGAGGGGTAGGCTGTCACCTGTGAAGCTACACCCCCGTACCGAGCCATGACAGGCGCGGGCGGTCGCAGCCGGAAACCTTCTACGGCCGCGCTGCGTACCGGTGGCCCGCTCCCCTCGACCCGGATCACGACGTGCTCCACTTTGCTCTCCTCGCCGCCCTGCAGGGCGCGATGCCGCAGGCCACCGTGCCCGCCGCCGGGCCGGAACCGCGGGTGTACGACGGCCGCGCCGGCCACCTGGCCGTCAGTATCCCGCGGCACGACACCGCCATCGTGGTGGACGGCGTCCTCGATGAAGCGGTCTGGAGCAACGCCGCGCTCCTCACCGGCTTCTCCCGCTTCATGCCGATCGACGGCATCCCGGCGGAGGACAGCACCGAGGTCCGGGTCTGGTATGGCCCCACCGCGATCCACTTCGGCATCCGCGCCCGCGAGCCGCACGGCGACGTCCACGCCACCCTCGCCGACCGCGACCGGATCTTCAGCGACGACTACATCCTCCTCTTCCTCGGCACCTTCAACGACAGCCGCCAGTCCTTCGTCTTCGGGGTGAACCCCCTCGGCGTCCAGGGCGACGGGGTCCTGGTGGAGCGGGGCACGCTGGTGGGCGGCGGGTTCCAGGGGGGCAGCACGCAGGGCCGCGAGTCGCCGGACCTCTCGCCCGACTACGTCTATCAGTCCAAGGGGCGGCTGGTGGACGGGGGCTACGAGGTGGAGGTGCGGATTCCCTTCAAGAGCCTCCGCTACCAGGGCAACCCGGAGCAGACCTGGCAGCTGCACGTGGTGCGGCAGATCCAGCATTCCGGCTTCGAGGATTCCTGGGCGCCCGCCCAGCGGGCCAGCGCCAGCTTCCTGGGCCAGGCCGGCACCCTCACCGGGCTCCGGAACCTCGCCCGGGGACTCACGCTGGATTTCACCCCGGAGCTGACCGGCCGGGTAGATGGGGCGCGGAACGGCGCCGGGCGGTGGGACTACGACCGGAGCGGCCCGGAGCTGGGCGGCACCGTGCGCTGGGGGATCAGCAACAACCTCTCGCTCAACGGCACCGCCAACCCCGACTTCTCCCAGGTGGAGTCGGACGTCTCCCAGATCCAGTTCGACCCCCGCGACGCGCTCTTCTTCCCCGAGAAGCGGCCCTTCTTCCTCGACGGCCTGGAGCTGTTCCAGACCCCGTTCAACCTGGTGTACACCCGCCGCATCGTGCAGCCGGTCGGCGCCGTGAAGCTGGCGGGCCAGGCCCTCGGCACCAACCTCGGGATCATCTCGGCGGTGGACGAGCAGGTGGCCTCCGCCACCGGCGACCACCACCCGGTCAACAACGTGCTGCGGGTGCAGAAGGACGTGGGCGGGCGGTCACGCCTCGGGCTCACCTACACCGACCGCATCGATGGGGACAACTGGAACCGGGTCGGCGCGGTGGACGGCCGCATCGGGATCGGGCGGAGCAACCTGACCTTCCAGGCCGGGCTGTCCAAGACCAAGGAGTTCGGCACCGAGCTCTCCGGCCCCATCTGGCTGGCGCGGCTCAGCCAGAGCGGCAAGCGGTTCGCGTTCCGCTACACCTTCTCCGGTATCGACCCCGAGTTCCGCACCCGGAGCGGCTTCATCAGCCGCGGCGGGGACGTGAACCTCTCGTTCACCAACATCCTCAATATCCAGGGGAAGCCGGGCGCGCTGGTGGAGACCTTCAATCCCGACATCACCCTGAATGGCACCTGGACCTACGACCGCTTCATGGACGGCAAGGGCGTCCGGGACCCGAAGCTGCACATCAACCTCAACGCCGGGCTCCGCGGTGGCTGGCAGCTGGGCGCGTCGCTGCTGCTCGAGTACTTCAATTACGACCCGCGGATCTACACCGGCTACGCCCTCGAGGTGCCCGGCCCGGGCGGGATCGGTCTCGACACCGTGCCCTTCACCGGCGGCAACCAGCGGATCCCCAACCGCGACTACGTGATCTCCTTCTCCACCCCGTCGTGGCAGGGCTTCTCCGCCAACGCCTTCCTGCTCGCGGGGCAGGACGAGAACTTCTTCGAGTGGGCCTCGGCGGAGATCATCTTCGCCGACGTCGGGGTGCAGTTCCGGCCCACCGACAAGATGCGGGTTGAGGGGCGCTACCGGCAGAACGACTACAAGCGGCGGAGCGACCACACCCTCGTTGGCCGGCAGCGCATTCCGCGGGTCAAGGTGGAGTACCAGCTGGCGCGGCCGCTCTTCATCCGCCTGGTGGGGGAGTACAACACCTACGAGCAGGATGCCCTGCGCGACAACGGCCGCACCGAGGCGCCGATCCTGATCTTCAACGGGGGCGTCGGCGACTACGTGCGCACCACCGCCTTCAGCGATAACGCCTTCCGCGGCGACGTCCTGGTGTCGTTCACGCCGGTGCCGGGGACGGTGTTCTTCGCGGGGTACGGCAGCACCCTGACGGAGCAGGAGTCGTTCAAGCTCTCCGGCTTCCGCCGCCAGAGCGACGGCTTCTTCCTCAAGGGGAGCTATCTCTTCCGGGTGGGGGGGTAGCGCCGCCGGCCAGCATCGAGCTGCCGGTCGACGTGGACCGCCGATGCATTGCCAGTGACGACTCCGCCAGCATGACCGTCTCGCGCAGCCGCCCCCGGGCGCGCGCCACGCCGGCGAGGGCCTCGAGCTCTCCCGCCAGCCGCCCGGAGGACTGTCCCGTCAGGCGGATCGCGGATGCGAGGTTCCGGCGGTAGAGCGCCTCCGCCTCGGCGTAGGCGCCCCGCAGGATCAGGGTCTCCGCGAGGCTGCCGCGGCCATGCCCCAGCATCGGGTGATCGGCCCCGAGCTCACGCTCCATGAACCCCAGCCCTTCCCGCGCCAGGCCCTCCGCCACCGCCGGAGATGAAGTGGATGGCGGAGGGGTACCGCTGGAACCTGGCGCTGCTGGACCAGGTCGGCGCGCGGGCGCGGGGCTACCTGGGGGACGCCTGAACCGGCGCGTCAGCCGCCGCGCGACAGGGCATGCACCGCGTACCCGTCCCGCAGCGACGGCAGGAACCAGCGCAGGATGAACGGCGACACCTCCATGGCCCGCAACTCGGCGGCGCGGAGCGGAATCGAGGTGCGGGACTGGACGGTGTACCCCGCCTCCAGGAACCGCGCCAGCGGCCGGGCCTCGATCCCCTCGAAGCGGGCGCCGAGTTCGGCGAGGACCTTGTGGACGTCGGCGCTGTAGCGGGTGAGGAAGCGCTCGGTCATCAGGTCGCAGATGATCTCATGCCGGGGCAGGGCCTTCCGCAGCACCTCGAGCAGCTGGTCCACCTTGGGCGGCGGGAGGTACATCAGCACCCCCTCGATCACCACGGTGACGGTGCCGGAGCCGCGCACGGCGGTGAGCGCCTCGCGCAGCGACGCCGGGGAGAAATCCACCGCCACCCGCTCGAGGGGGTTGGGGCAGCGGGTGGCGGGGAGCAGCTGGTCCTTGCGGCTGATCACCGGCGCCGCGTCCAGCTCCAGCCAGCGGCCGCCCGTGAGCCGGAAGGCGCGGCTGTCGAAGCCGGCGCCGAGCAGCACCACCGGGCGGGCGTTGTCCTCGAGCAGGCGGGCGCGGAGCAGGTCGTCCACGATGCGGTGGCGGGCGATGTTGCTGGCGTTGGGCCGGTCGAAGTGCCGGAACCGCTCGAACACCGCGCGCCCGTCGTCACCCAGGAAGAGCTTGGCGTACTTGTCGCCCACGATCGGCGCCGGCCGCTCCGCGTCCCTGGCGCGGACCCCGGCGCAGTAGTAGGCGGTCTTCGAGACGGGTTCCATGGGGGGAGAGCTTACCGCGGAAGGGAGGGGTGCGATAGGGCGGGGAACGGGGGAACGGGAAGTCCGAATGCGGTGTGAGGGCTGGTCCGTAGCCTGCACCCCTGCCGCTCACGTTCACCACGGAAGCACGGAAGCACGGAATGGCACGGAAAACACCTGATGCTTCTTCCGTGTGATTCCGTGTATTCCGTGTTTCCGTGGTGAATGCGATGCCGGTGATAAATCCCGCCCCGCTACCGTCGCTACCGTCGCTACCGTCGTTACCGCCGCTGCCGCCCCCTACTCCCATGCCGGAAAGTCCCCTTCGGCCGCGAGCGCCTCGATGGCGGCGCGATAGTCCTCGAGGTAGCGGTCCCGGTCGCCGGTCCAGGGCACCGGCTCCCCCACGAAGACATCCACGAAGAACGGCACCAGGATCGCCTCGCCCTTGGGCAGGGCCTTGCCCAGCCCATGCAGGAAGATCGGGATCACCGGCACGTCGGGCCGCCGCTCCTGCAGCCGGGCGATGCCGCTCTTGAGTTCCTTGAGCCGCTCCGGCTCCCCCCGGGTGCCCTCGGGGAAGAAGATCAGGATGTCGCCCCGGTCGAGGGCCGCGGCCAGCGGGGCCAGCAGGTCCTCGTCGGGCCGGGTGCGGGCCCGCGCGATCGGCAGGATCCCCACGATGCCGGTGGCGAACCAGGCCAGGAAGCGGTTGCGCAGGAAGTAATCCGCCGCCGCCACCGGCCGCACCCGGTCCAGGAGCGAGAGCGGCAGCAGCGTCATCAGCACCATCGTGTCGAGGTGGCTGTTGTGGTTTGCCGCCAGGATGGCGGGCCCCCGGGCGGGAAGCCGCTCGCGGTGCCGGACGTTGAGCCCGAGCACGATCAGCGTCACCCCGCGGACGATGACGCCGAAGAAGAGGAGGCGGAGGAGGCGGGTCAGAAGTAGTAGAACTTCAGGAAATGGAAGAAGAGCGGCGCGGTGTAGGTCAGGCTGTTGATCCGGTCCAGCACCCCGCCATGCCCCGCGATCATGGTCCCCGCGTCCTTCACCCCGATGTCCCGCTTGAGGGCGCCGATGGTGGTGTCGCCCAGGAAGCCGCCGGCGCCGATCAGCAGCCCGGCCGCGATGCTGTCGGCCCGGTCGAGCGGCGTCAGCACCGGCGCCAGCAGCACCGCGAGGACCGTGGTGGTGCAGATGCCGCCGACCAGCCCCGCCACCGTCTTGTTGGGGCTCACCGTGGGCACCACCTTCCGCCGCCCCAGGCTCTTGCCCCAGATGTACTGCGCCACGTCGTTGAGCTGGGTCAGCATGACCAGGTAGAGCACCAGCCCCGCGCCCCCCGCCGGCCACAGCACCAGCAGGTACGGCACATGGCTGATGCTGAACACCATCAGCATGAGCCCCCACTGGATGGTGCCGACCGCCCGCAGGAAATCCTTCGTCTCGCCGATCAGCACCATCCGGGCGCTCACCAGCAGCATCACCCAGACGGGAATGAAGACGATGAACATCCCGTACCAGCCGCGGAAGATCCAGTAGTACTGCAGCGGGATGCTGAGGTAGGCCCAGAACAGCACCCGCCGGTCCGCCCGGCGGGTGGGGATGAGCGAGAAGTACTCCTTGAGGGCCAGGAAGGAGACCAGCCCGAAGAACCCGATCGACAGCCGCCGGTCGATCATGATGGCCACGGCGAACACC